>NZ_JCAFUS010000004.1:0-264304 GCF_059371555.1 Stenotrophomonas sp. YJH_SMC_10
TTACGCTGGCCTGAAGGCCAAGGGCAAAGCGAGCAAGGTGGCGCTCGTGGCGGTCATGCGCAAAATGCTGGTGATCCTAAACGCCCGTAAGCGGGACGCCGAGGTGGCCCTCGGCTGCCCCTGACAAGACAGTTGCTACTCGGCGGCACCGGCTACGGGCGCATGCCAGATCCGCTGCCACATCACGGCCAGCCGGCGACCGGCGTCGGCGCGCGCGGCCGGGCTGCGGTAATCCATCCGCACCTGCTCGGGAACGATCGCCCGCCACTGCCCGTCGGCTTGCTCGGCCACGACGAAGTTGAAGGTGTAGTCCGGCTCCAGGCCCATGCGCAGGTCACTCAGCACCAGCCGGCCGTCCACCACCCGTGCACGCATGAAGCCGCGGTTGAACCACTGCAGCTGCTGCACCGCCGGGATGTCTCCCGCTTCGCGCAAGGCCTGCACGTTGGACGCATGGCCTTCGAACCGCATCGGCCCGTGGTCGGCCACCAGCGAGCGATCACCCACCACGTAGCCGTTGGGCGTCATCGCCACCACCCGCCACAGCAGGGTGTTGAACGGCATCGGCACCGAGAAGCGCGGCGCATCGCCCAGGCCCATCGCGGCCAGGCTCTGCTGCGCGGCACGGTCGACCTGCGCCTTGGCGATCAGGCCCCAGCCCAGGTAGCCACTGCTGATCAGCAGCGCCACGCCCAGCACCTTGCCCACCCACGGCCGGGCGTGGCCAAACCAGGCCAGCACGCAGCCCAGCAGCAGCCACACCGTATAACCCGGGTCGATGATGAAGACACTGGAACCCATGGTCGGGTGTGGCCGCAACGGCCACCACAGCTGCGTGCCATACACGGTGAACGCATCGAGCACGGGATGGGTGACCAGCGCCAGCTGGATCGCCCAGAACCAGCGCACGGGTGACTGTGCGACCCGACCGTTGCCGAAGCGCTTGAACAGCCACCAGACCAGCGCCGCCACCCAGGGCAGCACCAGCAGCGAATGGCTGAAGCTGCGGTGCTCGATCATGTTCACCACCGGGTCGGCTGCGGTGAAGCCGAGCCACAGGGCGTCGAGGTCCGGCAGGGTGCCAAGCGCGGCACCGGCCAGCAGGGCCGCGCGGCGATGGCCGGGCGGAGCGATGGCAGCAGCGACGGCGCCGCCGAGCACGATCTGGGTCAATGAATCCATGGCCTGATGCTAGCCGCTTGCGGGCGCGCCGTCTCACTCCCGGACACCGCTTCTGTAGAGTCGACTGCCAGTCGACTGCTCTTCCATCAGGTTGCGGAAACCGCGCGCTACGCGCGACAGTCGACGCTACGGAAACGGGTCATGCTGCCTGCGACAAGCGCGCGCCTGGCAGTTCCGCCAGGGTCTGGCCGTTGTGGTCCAGCAGGCGCAGCGCGCCATCATGGTCTTCGGCCAGTGCGGTCAGGCTCTCCACCCAGTCACCATCGTTGGCATAGACCAGGCCATCGCGTTCGAGCAGTGCGGCACGATGGATGTGGCCACAGACGATGCCGTCCAGGCCACGCCGGCGCACGTCGTCCAGCCCGGCCTGCACGAAGCGCTCGATGTAGCGTTCAGCGGCCCCGCTGCGCTTCTTCAGGAACTCCGACAGCGACCAGTAGCGCATGCCCAGCCGCCGCCGCACTGCATTCAAGGCCTGGTTGCCGGTCAGGATGCGGTAGTACAGCCAGTCGCCGAACTTTTCCTGCAGGCCGCCGAAGTGGGTCACGCCGTCGTACTCGTCGCCGTGCGCGACCAGCAACCGGCGGCCATCGGCGGTCACGTGGATGGCGCGGCGGCGTACCTGCATGGCCGGCAGCATCACCCCGCAGACGTGACGCAGCGATGCGTCATGGTTTCCGGGAATGTAGATGATCTCGGTACCGGCACGGCGCAGCGCGTGCAGGGCCTGGATGACGTCGCTGTGCGACTGCCGCCAGTGGGCGCGGCGATGCGCCATCCACCACAGGTCGATGATGTCGCCGACCAGGTACAGCCGTTCGCAGCGCAGCTGCGACAGGAACCGTGCCAGCTCGGTGGCATGGCAATGACGTGAACCCAGGTGCACGTCGGAGACGAACACTGCGCGCCGGTGCGGCGACAGGTTCGCCAGCGTGCTCATGCCGGCGTCCCCGCGTCGCGCAGATAGCGTTTGCGCTTGTTTGGCCGGATCGCGCACAGGTCCACTTCGATCAGGCCGTCGATCGAATCGCTGAAGTCCGGGTCGACGCCGAACGCAAGGAAACGTGCGCCGCCGGGTTCGCACAGATCGGTGTACTGCCGGTACAGCGTCGGCACGCCGGTGCCGAGCGCGGCCAGGTTGGCCTTGAGCACATCGAAGGCTGCGCCTGCATCCAGCTCGCCGAAACTGGGCGGCGCGGCGAAGTACTGGAACGGACGGTTCGATTCGGCCAGGCCGGCGCTACCGCTGTAGTAGCGCTGGTAGTACGCCACCAGCTGCTCGCGTGCCTCGCGCGGCAGCGCCGCGCTGATCGACACGGCGCCGAACAGGTAGCGGATGCCGGGCCGGCACTGCAGGTAGGCGCCGATGCCCTGCCACAGGTAATCCAGGCTGCGGCTGCCCCAGTAGTCGGGCACCACGAAGCTGCGGCCCAGTTCCAGGCCCTCGGCGATGTGGGTGATCGCATCGTCGGAATAGCGGAACAGGGACGCGCTGTAGAGCCCGGACAGGCCGTGCCGGGCCAGGGCCTGCGCGCCGCGCATGATCCGGTAGGCACCGGCGATGCGCTGCGCGGCCGCGTCCCAGATCACGATGTGCTCGTACCGTGGGTCGTAGTCGTCCAGGTCGCGGCTGCGCCCGGTGCCCTCGCCGACCTGGCGGAAGGTCAGCTCGCGCAGGCGGCCCAGCTCCAGCAGCAGCGGGGAATCGGCGGTGCAGGTGGCCAGCAGGATCTGCTTGCCATCGGCGGTCTGGCCCAGCTGGGTCGCTGCGGCAATGCCGGCGGCGACCCGCGAAGGCGGCACCGGCGCCGCCAACGGCTCGGGGCCGGTGAACGCAGCGGCAGGGTCGGCCGCGCCGTTGCGGCCCAGCGCGTACAGCGCACGGCGCACGGCCAGCAGCTGCGTGCCCGGGTCACCGCCCTTGCCCAGCTGCATCGGCTCGCCGATGCTCAGCCGCAGCGGGCGGCCACGACGGGTGAACATCTCACGTGCCAGCAGCGCGGTACCGGCCGGCTTGAACAGGGTCGAGGCGCCGTAGAACAGCGCCGAGTTGCGCGCCTCCACCCGTACCGGCAGCACCGGTGCCCCGGCGGCGCGGGCAAAGCGGACGAACCCGCGCTGCCAGCGGCCATCGCGGATGCCGCGCAGCGACAGGCGCGAGACCTCGCCGGCCGGGAACACGATCACGCACTGCTCGGCAGCCAACGCCTGCTCCACCGCATGCAGGCTGCCGCGCTGCGCCTTGCCGCCGAGGATGCGCACCGGCAGCAGCAGATCCTGCAGCGGTGCGATCGCCCCCAGCAGGTCATTGGCCACGATCCGCACGTCGCGGCGTATACGGCCGACCGCGTCCAGCAGCGCCAGCGCATCCAGGGCTCCGGAAGGGTGGTTGGCGACGATCAGCAGGCGGCCGGTGGCCGGAATCCTGGCCAGCGCGGCCGGATCCACCTGGTACTGGCCACCGATGAATTCCAGGCCGGCGGCGACGAAGCCGAAGCCGCGCAATCCCGCACTGCGCTGCAGGAAGGCTTCGATCTGGTCCAGCCGCGACCAGCGGCCGACGCTGCGCAGCAACGGCCGCGCCAGTTGGCCGCGACGGCCGTGGAACCAGTCGGGGAAACGTTGCTGGAGGCGCTGTTCGAGTTCCTGCATGGCGGATCCACGGATGCCCGGCGGCCGGATTGGCCGACAGCCTGCGCTCGCCAGGCGGCAGCCAGATGGCGGTTTCGGGGCAGAACGATGACGCCCGCCCCCTGCCGACGGACCCGCGACCTGCGCGGCCGGCCCCGGCAGCCCCCGCCCCGCTGTCACGCTGGTGGAACACTGGGCCCCGCGCCCGGGGCCCAATCCCGCTGGGACAGGCCCTGCAGGCCGACACGGGCTTAACCACCGGCAACCGGTACAGGTTCACAATGCACAGGCGGCGCACCCCGTGTATCATGCGCGCCCATCTTTCCATCCGAATCAAGGGATATTACGCCTGATGTCCAGCTATCTCTTCACCTCCGAGTCGGTCTCCGAAGGCCATCCGGACAAGGTTGCCGACCAGATCTCCGATGCGGTGCTGGACGCGATCCTGACCCAGGACCAGCGCGCCCGCGTGGCCTGCGAGACCATGGTCAAGACCGGCGTTGCCATCGTGGCCGGCGAAATCACCACCAGCGCCTGGATCGACCTGGAAGCGCTGACCCGCAAGGTCATCACGGACATCGGCTATGACAGCTCCGACGTCGGCTTCGACGGCGCCACCTGCGGCGTGCTGAACCTGATCGGCAAGCAGTCGCCGCACATCGCCCAGGGCGTGGACCGCAAGAAGCCGGAAGAAATGGGCGCGGGCGACCAGGGCCTGATGTTCGGCTATGCCACCAACGAGACCGACAGCTACATGCCGGCCGCGATCCACCTGTCGCACCGCCTGGTCGAGCAGCAGGCCAAGATCCGCAAGAAGAAGAACTCGCCGCTGTCGTGGCTGCGCCCGGACGCCAAGAGCCAGGTCACCCTGCGCTATGAGAACGGCGTGGTCTCGGCCATCGACGCCGTGGTCCTGTCGACCCAGCACGCCCCGGGCATCAAGCAGAAGGACCTCATCGAGGCCGTCCGCGAAGAGATCATCAAGCCGGTGCTGCCGGCCAAGTGGCTGCACAAGGGCACCAAGTTCCACATCAACCCGACCGGCAAGTTCGAGATCGGCGGCCCGGTGGGCGACTGCGGCCTGACCGGCCGCAAGATCATCGTCGACACCTACGGCGGCTGGGCCCGTCACGGTGGTGGCGCGTTCTCCGGCAAGGACCCGTCCAAGGTCGACCGTTCGGCGGCCTACGCGGCCCGCTACGTCGCCAAGAACGTGGTCGCCGCCGGCCTGGCCGACCGTTGCGAAGTGCAGGTCTCCTACGCCATCGGCGTGGCTGAGCCGACCTCGATCTCGGTCACCACCTTCGGCACCGGCAAGATCAGCGACGACAAGATCGAGAAGCTGATCCGCAAGCACTTCGACCTGCGCCCGTACGGCATCATCAAGATGCTGGACCTGATCCACCCGATGTACCAGCAGACCGCGGCCTATGGCCACTTCGGCCGCAAGCCGAAGGAGTTCAGCTACCTCAACGGCGAAGGCGAGACCGTCAACGCCACGGCCTTCTCCTGGGAGAAGACCGACCGCGCCGCCGCCCTGCGCGCCGATGCGAAGCTGAAGTAAGACAGACGAAGGGCCGCGCAAGCGGCCCTTCTCTTTTCTGGTAGAGCCGGCCGCTGGCCGGCTTTTTCATGGCCTCCGGAAACAATCGCGCGGTTGCCGGCCAGCGGCCGGCCCTACCCGGTTGCCGATACAATCGCCCCATGTCGACCGAACTGAAAACCCACCAGCTGTCCATGACCGTGCTGATGTCGCCGGAGATGGCCAATTTCTCCGGCAAGGTCCACGGCGGTGCCATCCTGCGCCTGCTCGACCAGGTCGCCTACGCCTGCGCCAGCCGTTACGCCGGCAGCTACGTGGTCACCCTGTCGGTGGACCAGGTGATGTTCCGCCAGCCCATCGCGGTGGGCGAGCTGGTCACCTTCCTGGCCTCGGTGAATTACACCGGCACCTCGTCGATGGAGATCGGCATCAAGGTGGTGGCCGAGGACATCCTCAAGCGCAGCGTGCGCCACGCCAACAGCTGCTTCTTCACCATGGTGGCGGTGGATGAGGAAGGCCGGCCGACGCCCGTCCCGTCCTTGCAGCCGGCAACATCCGACGAAAAACGCCGCCAGGCCGCAGCACAGATCCGCCGCCAGCTGCGCCAGGAAATGGAACAGCGCCACCTGGAACTGCTGGCGTCGAATCCGCCGTCGCCGGAAGAATGAGGTAGTGCCGGGCGCTGGCCGGCAACCTCGTGCGTGCCGCGAAACATCATGAGGTTGCCGGCCAGCGGCCGGCACTACCGCGACACCTCAACCGGTGTTCTGCACACCCTGCGAAACGCCGTTCACGCACGCCACCAGCGCGCGCAGCAGATCGTCATCCTCGCGCCCGCTGGCCCGCCAGCGCTGCAGCAGGTCGACCTGCAGCACGCTGATCGGGTCGACGTAGGGATTGCGCAGGCGGATCGACAATGCCAGACGCGCATCGTGGTCCAGCAGCGTCTGCTGGCCCATCAACGCCAGCAGCCAGTGCCGGGTGAGTTCCAGTTCGCGCTGCACCTGCGGGAAGAACCGGCCGTGCAGGTCGCCCGACAACCGCGAGAACTGCTCGGCGATGGTGATATCGCCCTTGGACAGCACCATCGCGATGTCGTCCAGGAAGGTGCGGAAAAACGGCCAGTCTCGCGCCATGTCGCGCAGGGTCTGTTCGTGGCCGGCATCGACCGCCGCCTGCAGGCCGCTGCCCACGCCGTACCAGCCGGGAATGACGGCACGCGCCTGGCTCCAGGCGAACACCCACGGAATCGCACGCAGGTTGCCCAGCGCGGCATCCTGGCCGAGCCGGCGCGACGGCCGCGAGCCCAGCGTCATCCGCTCGATCACGTCGATCGGCGTGGCGGTACGGAAGTAATCCATGAAACCGGCCTGTCCAACGAAGGCGCGATACACCTCGCTGCTGGCAGAGGCGACCGCGTCCATCACCGGCCGCCAGTCGTCCTCGCGGGGTTCGGCGGCACGCGGGCGCAGGCTGGCGCGCAGCACCGCACCGGTGGCCTGTTCCAGCGACCGCAGCGCCAGCGCACGGATGCCGTACTTGCGGTGGATCACCTCGCCCTGCTCGGTCACCCGCAGGCGGCCATCGATGCTGCCGCGCGGCGACGCATCGACCGCATGCGTGGTCTTGCCGCCACCGCGGCTGATCGAGCCGCCACGGCCATGGAAGAAGGTCAGGCGGATGCCCGCCTCGGCTGCCACCTCCAGCAGTTCCACCTGCGCACGTTGCAGGCCCCAGCGCGAGGCGGCGATGCCACCGTCCTTGCTGCTGTCCGAATAGCCGAGCATCACCATCTGCACGTCCTCGCGCGCACGCAGGTGAGCGCGGTACACCGGATCGGCCAGCAGGTCACGCAGGGTCGCCGTGCCGCGCTTGAGGTCGTCCACCGTCTCGAACAGCGGCGCGATGTCCAGCGGGACTGATCCATTGCCTTCCACCAGCCCGCCACGGCGCGCCAGCGCCAGCACCGCCAGCACGTCGCTGCGGTCGTGTGCCATCGAGATGATGTAGCTGCCCAGCGCGTCACCACCGTGGCGCGCACGCGCATCGGCCAGTGCGGCGAACACCGCGTCCAGGCGCCGGTTGCCTTCGTCGTCGCCCTTCGGCAACGGGGCCTCACCGCTGGCATGCGGGGCCAGCAGGCGCGCGCGGCCCAAGGCATCCAGACCCTCCCACGTCGCGTCGCCGCCCAGCACTGCGGCCAGCGCGCGCGCATGCACGCTCGATTCCTGGCGCACGTCCAGCCGTGCCAGATGGAAGCCGAAGGTCTTCACCCGCCACAGCAGGCGTTGCACAGCGAAGCCACCGGCATGTTCACCGCGGTTCGCGCGTAGGCTGTCCAGGATCAGCTGTACGTCGTCGATCAGTTCGTCGGGACCGGCATAGGCGCCTTCGCCATCCTCCAGCGTAGCCTGCAGGCGTGCGCGCATGCGGTCGTTGAGCAGGCGGTACGGCATGTCCGCATGGCGCGGCCGCGGCTGCACCTGCGGCAGCAGCTGCTGGTAGTGCGCCACACGCGCCTGCAGCGCCTCGCTCACGCCCACCCGCTCGGTGGACTGGCTGAGCAGGCTGGCCAGCTGCAGCAGTTCCTTCTGGTAGCGCCCCAGCACTGCCTGCCGCTGCGCATCCAGCGTATTGCGGATGGTGTGCGCGTCCACGTTCGGGTTGCCGTCCATGTCGCCGCCCACCCAGGTACCGAAGCGCAGCAGGCGCGGCAGCGGCAGTTCCTCGCCGTAGGTATCACGCAGCGCCTGCTGCAGCGATTCGTACAGCACCGGAATCACCCGGTACAGCACCTGCACCAGGTAGAAGCCGACGTGCTCGCGCTCGTCGTCGACGGTGGGCCGCACCGGCGAGGAGTCGGTGGTCTGCCACGAAGCGGTCAGCGCCATGCGGAAGCGCGCGGCATCGGCGGCCGCCTCGCCCGGCGTGCGCTGGCCGTCGAGGTTGTCGACCAGGCTGGCCACCATCAGCTGCTCCTTCTCCAGCAACGCACGGCGCACGGCTTCGGTGGGATGCGCGGTGAACACCGGCTCGATGTCGATGCGCGGCAGCCACTGCGCCAGTTCGTCCAGCGTCACGCCCTGCGCCTTCAGGTGCTGCAGCGCATCCTGCAGGCCATCGGGCTGCGGCGCGGTGGTGCCCGCGCGCTGGTAATCGCGGCGGCGGCGGATGCGATGCACGCGCTCGGCGATGTTGACCACCTGGAAGTAGGTGCTGAACGCCCGCACCATGGTCTCGGCCTGCTGCGGCGTGCGCCCGGCCAGCCCTTCGGCCAGCTCCGACAGCGGCGCCTGGTTCTCGCGGCGGGCGATGGCGCGGGTGCGCACGTCCTCGACATCATCGAGGAACGCGGCCGATACCTGTTCGACCAGCAGGTCGCCGACCAGTGCGCCGAGCCGGCGCACGTCATCGCGAAGCGGAAGATCGGGAGAAGCAAACTCGATGCTGCTGCGGTACTCGTTCATCGGCGACGCACAGGCCTCGGTCAACGGATCCAGACCCCAAGCCTATCCCAGATCGGGCGTCGTGCTGCGATGCAAAAATGGTTTCATCTGGTAGTGCCGGCCGCCGGCCGGCAACCTCAGGGGGCGTGGGTCCATGAGGTTGCCGGCCGGCGGCCGGCACTGCCCGGTCCGGTCAGCGCTTCTTCTTCGCCGTGCCCTGCGCGGCCGGGCCGATGGTCTGCTCCAGCCAGCGCTCGCTCTCGGCCAGCATGGTCATGATCGATTCGCGTGCGCGGTAGGCATGCGATTCGTTGGGCAGCATCACCAGCCGCGCGGTGCCACCCAGGCCCTTCACCGCGGCGAACATGCGCTCGCTCTGGATCGGGAACGTGCCGGAGTTGTTGTCGTCCACGCCGTGGATGAACAGGATCGGATCCTTGATCCTGTCGGCGTAGTTGAACGGCGCCATCTTCTGGTAGACGTCCTGTGCCTGCCAGTAGTTGCGTTCCTCGGCCTGGAAGCCGAACGGCGTGAGCGTGCGGTTGTAGGCGCCGCTGCGTGCGATGCCGGCCTTGAACAGGCGGGTGTGTGCCAGCAGGTTGGCGGTCATGAATGCACCATAGGAATGGCCGCCGATGGCGATGTGGTCGCGATCGGTCACGCCACGGCGCACCACCTCATCCACCGCGGCCTGCGCGTTGGCGACCAGCTGTTCGATATAGGTGTCGTTCGGCTCCTTGTCGCCCTCGCCGATGATCGGCATCGACGGGCTGGCCAGCACCACGTAGCCCTTGGCCAGGAACGCCTGCGGGCCCCAGTAGCTGATCGCATTGAAGCGGTACGGCGAATCGGTGACCTGGCTGGCCGCGGCCGCGCTCTTGAACTCGCCCGGGTAGGCCCACATCAGCAGCGGGCGCGGGCCATCGCGCTTCGGGTCGTAGCCCGGCGGCAGCAGCAGGGTCGCGGTCAGGTCGACGCCATCCTTGCGCTTGTAGCGGATCTGCTCCTTCTGCACGCCCTTCAGCTGCGGCAGCGGATGGGCAAAGTGGGTCAGTGCGCGCGGCGCGGCGCTGGCATCGGCTAGCGACTGCACGAAGAAATTGGCCGGCTCGTCCGGGCTCTCACGGCTCAGCAGCAGCGAGCTGCCCTGGTTGTCCAGCAGTGCCACCGGCAGCGAATAGCTCGGCGCCTGCGAGTGGAACAGGCGCGTCGCCTTGCCCGTGGCGAGGTCGAAGCGATCCACGAACGGACGGTCGCCTTCCGGCGACGCGCCAGCACCGGCCAGGTACAGGCTGCCGCCATCGGGGCTGGTCTGCAGCAGCGAACGGCCGCGCGCGTCGCTGGCCAGCAGCGGCCGGCCCGGATCGGCGTAGCGGTCCTGCGCATCGCGATCCCACAGCAGGCGCGGTTCGGCGCTGGCAGTGTCCGGGGCGATCAGCCAGGTCTTGGTCCTGCGGGTCTTCCACCACGATTCGGTCAGCACGGCCAGGTCACCGCGGCCCCAGCTGATGCCGGCCAGGCGGCTGCCCAGCTGGGCCAGCGTCACCGGCGGCTTGTCGAACGGCGCGGCCTGCATCAGCACCGCGTCGCGCACCTTCGCGTCCCTGTTCGGGTCGCCACCATCCTGCGCTTCGGCCCAGACCAGGGTGGCATCGGCATCCCCCCGCCAGCTGATGTCGCGCACGCCGGTCACTTCGGCATCGTTGCCGGTCGGCAGGCCTTCCACCAGCGGCCGCACCGCCACGGTGTGCACCAGCGTGCCGCTGGCGCGGTCGATCACTTCGATGCGGCGCGGGAAGCTGCTCACCGGCACCACGTAGGAATACGGGCGCTGCACCGGCTGGCGCAGCACGAAGCGGCCATCGGGCGACACCGAGAAGCCCATGAAGATGCCGGCCGCACCGATCGCGCGGGTGCGCCCGTCCAGGCTGACTTCCACCGGCTGGGTGGTGGCGTAGTAGTCGAACTGGCGCGCATCGGCTTCGTTCTTCAGCAGGTCCTGGTAGGTCCGGATCGACACGACGCCGCCATCCTGGCGGGTCTGCTGCACGGCCGGGCCGGTCGGGATGCCGTCGGCGGCCGGGGCGGGCCCCAGGTTCGCCGGGCGGGTGAACACCACCAGCCCCCGACTGTCCGGCAGCCACTGGTAGCCACTGCCGATGACGGTGTTCAGGCCCGCAACCAGGCGGCGGGCGCTGCCGGCGGCCACGTCCACCAGCCACAGTTCGTTGGCGCCGCTGGTGGCGTCGACCTGGTTGAAAGCGAGCCACTTCTGGTCCGGCGACCACATCAGGCTGGCGATCGACAGCGTGGCCGGCAGGCCGCTGATCGGCCGTTCCCTGCCATCGGCCACGTTCATCAGCCACAGCTTCTCGCCGAAGCTGAAGCGGCTGTCGGAGAACGTGCGCGGGTTGATGCGCAGGCCGGCCAGCTTCAACTCCGGTTGCGCCACCACCTGGATCGACGGCAGCGACGGCATCTGCATCATCGCGGCCACGTCGCGGCGCGGCGACAGGAACAGCGACGGCGCGCGCGGCGCATCGACCACCGCCTGCAACGCCGCCGAGGGCAGTTCGTAGCCGGTGACGCCCTGGGCCTGCGCTGCAGCAGGCTGCGGCGCCAGCGCCCATGCCAGCGGGGCCACCGCCAGCAGTCCCATCGACAGGACCAGGCCGGTCCAGCGCCGCGTACGGCGCGCGTGCATGCTCATCGTTCCACCTGTGTGATGCGTGAAAACACCGACCTTAACAGCCCATGCACGCTTGCCCACCTGCCGATGGTTGGGTCATCCGGATGTCATGGCGAGGCCGCGATATAATGGGGGTTCTCCCCTGCCGAGGGGCGCTGCGACCGGATCCCCCGAGGCCCGGCCAGGCTCGGTAAGGTGGCTTTGTAACAACGGCGCCCGGCCAGATGCGAGCACCCGCTCGCCCACAACCGGAGCACATCAATGAACGCTGTTGCCAAGACCTTCTCCACCGAAGGTGATTACAAGATCCGCGACATCACGCTGGCCGACTGGGGCCGCAAGGAACTGGACATCGCCGAGCACGAGATGCCGGGCCTGATGTCGATCCGCCGCAAGTACCAGGCCGAGCTGCCGCTGAAGGGCGTGCGCGTGACCGGCTCGCTGCACATGACCATCCAGACCGCGGTGCTGATCGAGACCCTGAAGGACATCGGCGCCGACGTGCGCTGGGCCTCGTGCAACATCTTCTCGACCCAGGACCACGCCGCTGCCGCCATCGCCGCCACCGGCACCCCGGTGTTCGCCTGGAAGGGCGAGACCCTGGAGGAGTACTGGGACTGCACCCTGGACGCGCTGACCTTCACCCTGGCCGACGGCACCCTGACCGGCCCGGAGCTGGTGGTGGACGACGGTGGTGACGTGACCCTGCTGATCCACAAGGGCTACGAGCTGGAAAACGGCAGCGACTGGGTCAACACCGCCTCGTCCTCGCACGAAGAACAGGTCATCAAGAACCTGCTCAAGCGCGTGGCCAAGGAGCGCCCGGGTTACTGGGGCCGCGTGGTCAAGGACTGGAAGGGCGTCTCCGAAGAGACCACCACCGGCGTGCACCGCCTGTACCAGCTGGCCCAGGCCGGCACCCTGCTGATCCCGGCGATCAACGTCAACGACTCGGTCACCAAGAGCAAGTTCGACAACCTGTACGGCTGCCGCGAGTCGCTGGCCGATGGCCTGAAGCGCGCGATGGACGTGATGCTGGCCGGCAAGGTGGCCGTGGTCTGCGGCTACGGCGACGTCGGCAAGGGCTGCGCCGCCTCGCTGCGTGCCTACGGCGCGCGCGTGATCGTCACCGAGATCGACCCGATCTGCGCCCTGCAGGCGGCGATGGAAGGCTACGAAGTCAACACCATCGAATCGACCCTGGGCCGTGCCGACCTGTACGTCACCACCACCGGCAACCGCGACATCATCCGCATCGAGCACCTGAGCGCGATGAAGGACCAGGCCATCGTCTGCAACATCGGCCACTTCGACAACGAGATCCAGGTCGACGCACTGGTGTCCTACCCGGGCATCAAGCACGTCAACATCAAGCCGCAGGTGGACAAGTACATCTTCCCGAACGGCAATGCGATCTTCCTGCTGGCCGAAGGCCGCCTGGTGAACCTGGGCTGCGCCACCGGCCACCCGAGCTTCGTGATGTCCAACAGCTTCGCCAACCAGACCCTGGCACAGATCGACCTGTGGGCGAACAAGGACAGCTACGAGAAGAAGGTCTACCTGCTGCCGAAGAAGCTGGACGAGGAAGTGGCTCGCCTGCACCTGGAAAAGATCGGCGTGAAGCTGACCACCCTGACCCAGGACCAGGCCGACTACATCGGCGTGCCGGTGGAAGGCCCGTTCAAGCCGGACCACTACCGCTACTGATGCCCTGCGCGGTGCCGGCCAGCGGCCGGCACTACCGGTGCATGCAAAGAACGGAACGGGCGCCTTGGGGCGCCCGTTCTGCGTTTGCGTGCGGCCGGGCACCGCGCATCCTCACCCGGGGCGGCAACAATAGCCTCGGTCAAGGCACGGCCCCCGCCGCACGCTACGATGCCTGCATGACCCCGGCCATCAACCTGCTCAAGCGCGAGAAGATCGCCCACACCGTGCGCAGCTACGTGCACGACGCCCACGCCGAATCGTATGGCGGCGAAGCCGTCGACAAGCTCGGCCTCGACCCGGCCCAGGTGTTCAAGACCCTGCTGGCCAGTACCGAGGCCCACGAACTGCTGGTGGCGATCGTGCCGGTGGCCGGCCAGCTCGACCTGAAGGCGCTGGCCGAAGCGGCCGGCTGCAAGAAGTGCGAGATGGCCGCCGCCGACGCCGCACAGCGCGCGACCGGCTACCTGGTCGGCGGCATCAGCCCACTGGGGCAGAAGAAGCGCCTGCGCACGTTCCTGGACGCCAGCGCGCAGGCGTTGCCCACGCTGCACGTCAGCGCCGGCCGCCGTGGCCTGGAAGTGGAACTGGCGCCGGCCGACCTGCTGCGCCTGACCGCTGGCCACTTCGCCGCCATCGGCAAGGCACGCTGATGCGCTGGCCTTGGACTGCCCGCCCAATACCGCGGCTGGACGATGCGCAGGCCGATGTGCTGCTGCAGGACCTGCTGTCGCGCGACGCCGAGCGCATCACCGACGCCGCCCGCGTCGTCGCACGACTGTTCAGTGCACCGTCGCTGGACGCATTGGCCGCGCATGTGGACCTGATCGAACGCAGCTGCCAGGGCATCGCTTTCGGCGGCATGCTGATCAGCAACCAGGCGCATCTGGAGGCGGCCCTGAAACGGCTGCGGTACTGGCAGGCGCACGCAGGCTGCCTGTGCGCGCTCAATCCCGGCTACCCGTTCTTCGATCCGCGCCGCCTGATCGAACAAGGGCAGATGCAGCTGCTCGCGTTGCAGGCGGCCGAGGAGGGTTGGGGCGATTGCCACAACGTTGCCTGCACGCACTGCGGCCAGCATTGGCAGGCCATCGACCGCGAGTACCACTACCCGTGGTGGGAGTGGAAAGCTGCCTGAAGGCCAGGCAGCCACGCATGGCGTGGCTCTACTGCGGTCTGTACATTCACGTGAGGCGTGGATGATCAATGTCGCTCAGGGCCGCCAGTTGGCGTTGTTCTCCCAGAACGCGACCGAGCGCCGGTAGGCCTCGCGGTCCAGTGGTACGCCGGAACCGCCCTCTTCCACACCCAGCGCATTGCGCATCATCGTGATCGGCGCCATCGGCACCTCTTCCGGTTCGGCGGTATAGATGCAACCGACGATGCCCCACTCGGCCTCGATCGGCGAGCCTTCCTTCGCCAGCTGCCCGGCGCTGTACAGGATCACCACCAGGTAGTTCGCACGCGGCGACTCCACGCCCTCGAACCAGCGCACCAGCACCGGCAGTTCGTCGCGATTGCGTGCCTCGTAACCACTGCGCAGCAGAGGGCGGTTGGCCTCGGTGATCGGCACGGTCAGGCAGCGCGTGCTGGTCCAGTTCTCGTAGACGAACAGTTTGCAGAACGGTGCATAGCCGTCCAGCACCTTCAGCGGCGCGTGCGCGTTGAGGTGCGCCTCGAACTGTTCGGCAGTGCAGTCCTGGATCGTGTTGCCACGCGGTACGCGCGGGAACAGGCGGGGACGGGCGAAATCGGTGAGGACGATGGACATGGCGCGGCGTGATCTGGGAATCCGCTGCACAGGGTAACCGCTGGCAGCGCCTACAGCGCCATCCGCTCGCGCAGCTCCCGCGCCTGCCGCCGCGACACCTCCACCTCGCTGCCATCCTCCAGCGTCAGGTCGTAGCCATCGCCGATGCTGGGCGCTATGCCGCGGATACGGCGCAGATTGACCAGCGTGTTGCGGTTGGCACGGAAGAACAGCTCCTGCGGCAGGCGAGCCTCCAGCGCGCTCAGGCTGCGGGTCAGCAACGCGTTCTGGTCGCGGAACCACAGCCGCGTGTAGTTGCCGTCCACCACCAGCCTGCGGATCTCCGAGACCGCGACGAACCAGCAGCGTTCGCCCTCGCGCACGAACACCTGGTCCTGCGCAGCCAGCGTGCTGCGCAGTGCCGGCGCCCCGCTCGCCCCTGCGTTGCGCTCGCGCGCGCGCTCCAGTGCTTCCAGCAGGCGCGGTGCCTCCACCGGCTTCACCAGATAGTCCAGCGCGTTGGCCTGGAACGCGCGCACCGCGTAGCTGTCATAGGCGGTGACGAAGACCACCGCCGGCACTGCCTCCAGGCCCTCCAGCACGTCGAAGCCGCTGCCGGAAGGCATCTGCACGTCCAGCAGCACCAGGTCCGGCGCCAGCGCGGCGATCGCCTCGCGTGCGGCGGGCACGTCGTCGGCTTCGCCGACGCACTGCACCCACGGCAGCGCCGACAACAGCGTACGCAGTTCCTGCCGCGCCAGCCGCGCATCATCCACGATCAACACGCGCAGCAGGCCACTCATTGTGGAATCTCCAGCAGGGCCTGCATGCGGTCGCCGACCGGCTGCAGCACGAATCGGCCACGCGTGCCCAACTGCGCATGCAGGTAGGCCAGGCCGACGCCATGGCCATGGGTGGGTTCGCTGCCGGTTGCACGTGGGTTCTCCACCTGCAACCGCAGCACGTCATTGTCCAGCGTGGCGCGGATCTGTACCTCGCCGCCGCCGGGGCGGCTGGCGATACCGTGCTTGATCGCGTTCTCCACCAGCAACTGCAACGCCATCGCCGGCAGCTGCGCCTGCGTGGCATCGGCATCGATCTGCTGCCGCACCTGCAGGCGCTGTTCGAAATGGACCGCCTCGATGGCCAGGTAATCGTCGACCACCGCCAGTTCCTCGGCCAACGTCACCTGCTCGCTGCGGTTGTGCGCCAGCGCCTGGCGCAGCGTGCGCGACAGCCGCGTGACCATGTCGCGCGCACGCTCGGGATCTTCCAGGATCAGCGCGCGCAGGTTGTTCAGCGCATTGAACATGAAGTGCGGATTGAGCCGCGCACGCAGCGCGTCACGTTCCAGCGCACTGCGTTCGGCTTCGGCGCGCAGGCGTGCCAGTTCGGCGCCGCGCACACGGCGAAGGCTGTGCAGGCTTGCCCAGAGCGCGGTCCACAGTGCCAGCATCACCGCGGTGGTGTACCAGTAGAGCAGCAGCGCCTTGGGGCTGAAGTCGGCCACCTGGCGACCGATGTCCACCCATCCCCAGGCCAGCGCTGCGTGCAACGCGATGTTCACCAGCACCTGTGCCAACGCAGCGCCTACGCCCACCGACAGCGCCAGTCGCAGCAGCAGCCCGGCGGTCCCGCGCGACCACCAGCCGGCGCCCAGGGCCAGGGCGCGGATGCCGCCGCTGCACGCGAACAGGGTCAGCGCCAGGCCGACCGTGATCAATGCACCCGCACTTCCGGCGTCGGCGAGGTAGGCATGCCGCAAGCCAAGTCCCGCGGCGCCATAAAGCGCCCATACCAGTGCATTGAGCAGCCAGAAGCGTACCGTCGAGGAGGAAGCCGGCATGTCCATTCCGAGGCGTGGTGAAACTCAGGGGTGGCGGTCGAGGAAGGCCTGCACCTGCCCGTGCAGCCAGCGCGGATCATCCCACATCAGGAAATGGAAACCCTGCGCGCTCATCGCGATCTGCACGCCCTGCAGCTTCGCGTACTGGGCCTGGAAGACGGCACGGGTGCTTTCCTCGGTGCCGCCCATCGGCTGGTAGCCGGCCCAGCTGCCGAGCACCAGTGTCGGTGCGGTGATCGACGCAATGCTGTCGCGAAGGTCGGTGGTCATGACCGCATGCATGGCATCGGCCGTGGTCTGGCGATCACTGGCGTCGCCCCAACGACCCAGTTCGGCCTGGCGCTGCGTATCGCGGGTCAGGCCCGGCAGGCCGGCCTTCAGCTGCGCCTGCCATTGCGCGGCGTCGGCGGCGAGCATGCCGCTGCGCAGCCGGTCGGCCATGGGCCGCACGCTGTCTGCGGTGGCACTCGGGTCACGCGCCGCAGGCAGGAACGGCAGTGCATCGACCACCACCAGTGCGCTGACCGCCGTCGGCTCGGCCTGCGCCATCTGCAGGCCCAACAGGCCCCCCAGGCTGTGGCCGATCACCGCCGGATGGTCCAGCTTCTGGTCATGCACATAGGCCAGCAGCTGGTCGCGCATGGCCGGAAGGAAATCCGCCGGCCGCGGGTCTGCCGGCGCGGCGCCGGCAAACCCCGGCAGCTGTACCAGGTGGCACTGCACATCCTTGAGGGCCCGGCAGGTCCCGCGCCAGACCTCGGCGCTGCTGTTGAGACCGGGGATCATCAGCAGCGGGCGGCCCTTGCCGACCACCTCGACCTGCACCTTGCCAGCGCTCGCGCCGGTGGCGGCATGTGCGGAACCGGAGCCCAGCACGGCCATCGCCATGCCGATCATCGCCAGTCGGGCCAGGGCGTTCATCGCGTACCAGAGTGCCAGCAAGATCTTCATCGTCTGCTCCTTCGTCGGGTGGGTGCTGCCGGGATGGGAACAGCGTGGCGCCGGCGCGGGGCCGCCGGTTGCGGTTCCGGAGCAACGGCCGGTCGCCGCCGCGAACGGTCGCGTGCCCCGGACGAGCGACCCTCACACCGTAATCGCACATCCATCTTGATGAAGCGATATACTGATCCGCACCCGCCGCCGCCGCCCGTGCCATGACTGCCATCAGCTTCGAGTTCTATCCGCCCAAGACCGACGAACAGCGCAGCCAGCTGGACCGCGCCGCGGCCAGGCTGAAGGACTACAGCCCCGAGTACGTGTCCTGTACCTTCGGTGCCGGTGGCTCGACCCTCAGCTACACCTCCGAGACCGTGCGCCACCTCAACCAGCACCACGGCTTCGAGGCGGCACCGCATCTGTCCTGCGTCGGCGGCACCCGCCAGGAAATCCGCGAACTGCTCAAGCTGTACCGCGCCATCGGCTGCCATCGCCTGGTCGCGCTGCGTGGCGACCTGCCCTCCGGCATGGGCTTCCCCGGCGACATGCGCTATGCCGCCGAGCTGATCGAGTTCATCCGCGCCGAGCACGGCGATGCCTTCCGCATCGAGGTCGGCGCCTACCCGGAGACCCACCCACAGGCCTCCGATGCACTGGCCGACCTGAAGCACTTCAAGGCCAAGATCGATGCCGGCGCCGACGCGGCGATCACCCAGTATTTCTACAACCCGGATGCGTATTTCCATTTCGTCGATGCCGTGCGCCGGCTCGGCGTGCAGGTGCCGATCACGCCCGGCATCATGCCGATCGCCAACTTCAGCCAGCTGCGCCGCTTTTCCGAACAGTGCGGTGCGGAAATTCCGCGCTGGATCAGCCGCAAGATGCAGGCCTATGGCGATGACGCCGAATCGGTGCGCGCGTTCGGTACCGAAGTGGTGGCCAGGCTGTGCCAACGCCTGGTCGAGGGCGGCGCGCCGGGCCTGCACTTCTACACCTTGAACCTGGCCAAGCCGACCACGTCGGTGTTGAAGCTGCTGCACGGCTGAAAGCACGCCATCTGGCCACGATCGGCGCTACCCTGCGGCGATGAACCGGCTTTCCTTCCTGCTGTTGCTGCTGTCGTTGTGCTCGGCATCGAGCGTTGTCCATGCGCAGTCCACGCGCTTGAACCGCTGCACCGATGCGCAGGGCCAGAGCGTGTATACCGACCGGCCCTGCGACAGCGTCGGCGCCCGATCACGATTGCCACCGCCCGCGCCCGCCGGCAACACCCCGCCGCGCGATACCCTGGGTGCGCGCTGCCCGCGGCGGCTGAGCGAACTGGTGGAGGCGCTGCGTACCGGCATCGTCAGCAACGATGTGAACCGGCTGTCCTCCCTGTACCTGTGGGGCGCGGTTTCCGACGTGGGCGCACAGCGCATCCTCGGCCAGTTGGAATCGTTGGCGCGGCGGCCGCTGGTGGACGTGGTGCCGGTGTATCCGTCACAGGGGCTGGCGGCCTCGCAGGAGGACGGTCAGAGCGCTGCGGCGCAGGAATCCGACCCCGAGCCGCCGCCGGCGCGCCATCCGATCGGCCTGCGCCTGGAACAGACGCTGCCCGGCAGCGTGTCGCGCGCTTCGACCGTGCTGGGGTTGCGGCGGCAATACGGATGTTTCTGGATCACGTTGTGATCGGACGGGGCCGGATCCTTTCCAGCGGAAGGGCTCTGACCCCGGATCTCGGCCATGGGGTCAGAGCCCTGCCGCGCAGGGATCTGACCCCGCGTGCGCGGCGTTATGTTGGCCACAGCCCGCGGATGGCGGCGATCCCCTGCCCACCATGGCGGCGGGCTTCGGTGATGTGTCCCGCGGCCATGCCGCCCAGGGCGTAGATCGGCAGCGACACCTGCGCACGCAGTGCGGCGAAGGCCTCCCAGCCCAGCGGCGCTGCCCCGGGGTGGCTGGCGGTGGCCTGCACCGGGCCGAGCACTGCGAAGTCGCAGCCCAGCCGCTGCGCCGCCTGCAACTGGTCCAGGTCATGGCAGGACGCGGCGACCAGCTGCCCCTCCGGCAAGGGCCGTTCCTGCAGGTCATGCAGCTGCTCGCTGCCCAGATGCACCCCCACGCCCAGTGAGCGTGCCAGCGCGATATCGCGGTTGAGCAGCCACTGCACGCCGCGACGATGCGCGCGCACGGCCTGTTCGATCATCGCCTGCCGTTGCGGGTGTTCCGGCGGCAGCCGCAGCTGGATGCGCTGCTGGCCCGCCGCGACCGCGCGCTGCAGGCAGTCATGCCAGTGCTGCACGCCGCTGGCATCGTCGGCCGGTGCCGGGGTGATCAGGTAGCGGTCCGGTTGGCGCAAGGCGGCCACCACCGGCAGGTCGGCCGGCGGCATCGAGTAGCGGCCCAGCTTGTCCTGCGCCACCCAGGTGATCGCCTGGCCCTCGCGGCCACGCGGGGTGCCCTTCCAGCTGCGCACATGGCGCACCTCCAGGGTCAGGTGCTTGTCGGGGTAGCGCTGCGGCACGTCCATCAGCCACGGCCCGACATCGGCCTCGATGCCCAGCTCCTCGCGCAATTCACGCACCAGCGCCTGTTCGGAGGTCTCGCCGGATTCGCGCTTGCCGCCGGGGAATTCCCACAGGCCGGCCATGTCGCGGTTCTCGGTACGGCGGTTGAGCAGCACGCGGCCGCGGGCGTCGGTGATGACGGCAGCGACAACGTGGATCGATCGGGTGGGGGAAACCATGGGGGCAGCATGCCCAGAACAGGGCGACCAGCGCAATCACGAATCCGCGCCGGATTGCCCGCGCCAAAGCAGAAGGCCCCGCTTGCGCGGGGCCTTCCGGGGTCAGCTCAGCTGGCCGTGGCAGTGCTTGTACTTCTTGCCACTGCCGCACGGGCACGGATCATTGCGGCCGATCTTCGGCTCGTCGCGCTGCAGCGTGGCCACGCCCTGCTGGGCGGCTTCCACCTGCGCGGCTTCCTCGTCGGCGCTGTAACCGCCGGCATCCTGGTGCTGGAACTGCGACTGGCTCAGGCGGGCCTGCGCCTGCTGGCGCTCGGCCGCTTCCAGCGCCTGCACTTCCTCGTCGCTGCGGATGCGCACGCGGGCCAACAGGGTCACCACTTCGCGCTTGACGTTCTCCAGCATGTCCGAGAACAGCTCGAAGGCTTCCTTCTTGTATTCCTGCTTCGGCTGCTTCTGCGCGTAACCTCGCAGGTAGATGCCCTGGCGCAGGTAATCCATGCGTGCCAGGTGCTCCTTCCAGCTCTGGTCCAGCACGGTCAGCATCACGTGCTTCTCCAGCGCGCGCATGGTCTCTTCGCCCAGGCCGGCTTCCTTCTCGGCGAAGTGCTGGTTGACGCGCTCCTGGACCTTGGCGGCGATGGCCTCCGCGTCCAGTTCCTCATGCGCCTTGACCAGGTCGGTCAGCGACATCTGCAGGCCGAAGTCCGACTCCAGGGTCGCTTCCAGGCCACGCAGGTCCCACTGCTCGTCGATCGAGTTCGGCGGCACGAAGCGCGCCACGGTGTCGAAGATCACGTCGTCGCGGATGCCGTCGACGTTGGCCTTCACCGACTCGGCGTCCAGCAGCTCGTCGCGCTGGGCGTAGATCACCTTGCGCTGGTCGTTGTTGACATCGTCGAAGTCCAGCAGGTTCTTGCGGATGTCGAAGTTGTGGGCCTCGACCTTGCGCTGCGCCTTTTCGATCTGGCGGCTGACCAGGCGGTCCTCGATGACGTCGTCTTCCTTCATGCCCATCATGCGCATGGCCTTCTGCACCCAGTCGGAAGCGAAGATGCGCATCAGGTTGTCTTCCAGCGACAGGTAGAAGCGGGACGAACCCGGGTCACCCTGGCGGCCCGAACGGCCGCGCAGCTGGTTGTCGATACGACGCGATTCGTGGCGCTCGGTACCGACGATGTGCAGGCCGCCGGCCGCCTTCACTGCCTCGTGGCGCTTCTGCCATTCGGCCTTGACCGCCGCCTTCTGCTCGTCAGTCGCGTCCTCGCCCAGGGCGTGGATCTCGGCTTCCAGCGAACCGCCCAGCACGATGTCGGTACCGCGGCCGGCCATGTTGGTGGCGATGGTCACTGCGCCCGGACGGCCGGCGTTGGCGACGATGGTCGCTTCGCGGTCGTGCTGCTTGGCATTGAGCACCTCGTGCTTCACGCCCGCCTTGCTCAGGTGCTCGGACAGCATTTCCGAGGTTTCGATCGAGGTGGTACCCACCAGCACCGGCTGGCCGCGCTTGGCGCACTCTTCGATGTCGGCCAGCACCGCATTGAACTTGCCCTTGCGGTTGAGGAACACCTGGTCCGGGCTGTCCTTGCGGATGGTCGGGCGGTTGGTCGGGATCACCACCACTTCCAGGCCGTAGATGCTCTGGAACTCGAATGCTTCGGTATCGGCCGTACCGGTCATGCCGGACAGCTTCTTGTACATGCGGAACAGGTTCTGGAAGGTGATGCTCGCCAGCGTCTGGTTCTCGCGCTGCACCGGCACGCCTTCCTTCGCTTCCACCGCCTGGTGCAGGCCATCGGACCAGCGGCGGCCGGCCAGGGTGCGACCGGTGAACTCATCGACGATGACCACTTCGCCGTCGCGCACGATGTAGTCCACGTCACGCTGGTAGATCGCGTGCGCGCGCAGGGCGGCGTTGAGGTGGTGGACCACGGTCAGGTTCTGCGCCGCGTACAGGCCTTCGGTCTCGCCGTCGAGGATGCCGGCTTCCACCAGCAGCTGCTCGGCGTGCTCCATGCCCGCCTCGGACAGGTGCACCTGCTTGCCCTTCTCGTCGACCCAGAAATCGCCGTCGCCGTCTTCCGCTTCCTGCTTGACCAGGTGCGGCACGACGCGGTTGACGCGGATGTACAGCTCCGGGGAATCATCGGCCGGGCCGGAGATGATCAGCGGGGTACGCGCCTCGTCGATCAGGATGGAGTCGACTTCGTCGACGATGGCGTAGTGCAGGCCACGCTGGTAGCGATCGGCCTTGGACAGCGCCATGTTGTCGCGCAGGTAGTCGAAACCGAATTCGTTGTTGGTGCCGTAGGTGATGTCGGCCGCGTAGGCTTCGCGCTTGTCGCTGTGCGGCATGCCCGGGTACACCACGCCCACGCTCAGGCCCAGCCAGTTGTACAGCTTGCCCATCTGCGCGGCGTCGCGACGGGCTAGGTAGTCGTTCACGGTGACCACGTGCACGCCCTTGCCTTCCAGTGCATTGAGGTACACCGGCAGGGTCGCCACCAGGGTCTTGCCTTCACCGGTGCGCATTTCTGCGATCTTGCCCAGGTGAAGCACCATGCCGCCGATCAGCTGCACGTCGTAATGGCGCATGCCCAGCACGCGGCGGCCGGCTTCGCGGCAGACCGCGAACGCTTCCGGCAGCACCTTGTCCAGGGCTTCACCGCCAGCGATGCGCTGCTTGAACTCCGGCGTCTTGGCCTGAAGCTGCTCGTCGGACAGCTTCTCGATCTCCGGCTCCAGCGCATTGATCTTGGCGACGATGCGGTTGAGCTGGCGCAGCTGTCGTTCGTTACGACTGCCAAATACGCGGGTAAGCAGGCTGTTGATCATTGAAGGAACCGGGTTGGATGGACACGACGCCCGGCCTCCCCCTGGGGATCCGTCCGCCGCAAACGAAACAGGGCGCCTGGCGCCCTGTCGATGGCAACACCCATTGTAGCTTGGGACGGGCGCGAGGGGTTTCAACCCTTTGGCGGCAATGGCATCCGAACCTTGCCGGTAATGCCGGCCGCTGGCCGGGTACGCGATGCCGCCGCAGATCATGAGGTTGCCGGCCAGCGGCCGGCACTACCAGATCAACCGAATCCGGCCCGGGCATCAGCCGCGGCTGATGCGGCCGACCGGCGTGTTGCCGCCGTCGCCGAGGAACTTGCGCGGGTTGACCACGTTGCCGTTCTCCCACACCTCGAAGTGCACGTGGGCACCGGTCGAACGGCCGGTGGAACCGGCCTTGGCCACTTCCTGGCCGGCACGGACCAGGTCACCGGCCTTCACCACCAGGCGCGAATTGTGCGCGTAGCGGGTGACGTAGCCGTTACCGTGGTCGACATCGACGACATTGCCGTAGCCGCCCTTCACACCGGCGAAGCTGACCACGCCCTCGGCCACGGCCATCACCGGATCACCGACCTTGGCGTGGAAGTCCATGCCCTTGTGGGTGGCGGCGCCGCGGCCGAACGGGTCGGCGCGGGTGCCGAAACCGGAGGTCACGTAGCTGTTGCGGATCGGCATGCGCGAGGGCACGGCGTTCTGCTGCAGCTGGTGGTCGAACATCAGCGATTCCATCACCGACAACTGGCGGCCTGAAGCAGCGAAGCGCTGCTCCAGCACCTGTAAGTCGGCGTTGACGTCCTTGACCGGGATGTCGCTGGTCGGGCCGCCGGCGTCGCCATCACCGAGGCCGGGGGTCTCGTTGAAGTCGAACTCGCCATCTTCCAGCTTGCCCATCTGGGTCAGCCGTTCGCCAAGGGCGTTCAGGCGGGTGGCCTGCGCCTGCAGCTCGCCGAGGCGGGCGGCCAGCGCGTTGACCTGGGTCTGCGCATCGCGCTTGACCTTGGCCAGCTCCGCATCCTGGCGCTCGACCTTGGCCTGCAGGCGCGAATCATTCAGCGCACTGGCGCCAATGCCGCCGGCAAGGCCGATAATGCAGCCTACCCCGAGCACGCTGCCCAGCAGGGCGCGGGGGCGGTCCTCGAAATAGAACCGCAAACGCGTGATCGGCGACACCTTGGCCTGTCCTTCACGCGTTTTGATTACGATCTTTTTGAATGCCATCAGTGAGTTTTCATGTCTGAGCCGAAATCCAGCGTTCGCCCCGCGTCAGTGCCGAAACCGGCGCTGGATGCGGTAATGGCGGACAAAAGCGGGAACCCGCTGCGTCGGGCCTTGTGGCTCGACGCGCTGGACCGGCAGTTGCGCCCCCAGTTGCCGCCACCTCTGCGCAGCCGCTGCCGGCTGGCCAATGTGGACGGGGAACACCTCGTTTTTCTCGTCGAATCGCCGGTCTGGCATGCCAAGTTGCGGCTTGCCGAAGCCCAGTTGCTCGACGCGGCCCGTTCCATCGGGCTGAAGGCCACCAGGGTGACCATCAAGACTGCGTCCACCACTCCCTCACGCTCCCCAGCGATCGACAACCGGAATGGCCCCCACGCAGTTTCAGCCGCCACGCACAAAGGGCTACGCGACGCCTTGGCTTGCCTGCAGGACGTTCCCTCGAAGCCGAAGAAGCGGTCCTGATGGCAACGGAGCATCCGGCTCCGCTCCCCGTCGCGCGTGTCACCACGGCGTGAAACATTTCGGGGGCCGGGTCGCATCCTAGCGGCCATCCGGGGGCCTGTCGTTAGATTGGAGTTAAAACTTCGTTAAATTCAGGCTTCCGATCCAACAGGTTCACAAAACCGTGATCTCGAACCGGGCTTGACACGATCCAAGCGCGCTGAATACGTCGACGATGCCAGAAACAACAACGCCGCCCGGAAAGGCGGCGTTTTTATCTTTAAATTCAACGATCTACGGAATCAGGCGTAGGCCGGGGTGGCGTATTCAACCGGATCCGGGGTGGCCGGCGAGTCGAAGGTGACCCATTCCCAGGCGCTGGCGTCGGCCATCAGGGCCCGCACCAGCTTGTTGTTGAGCGCATGGCCGGACTTGAAGCCCTCATAGGCGCCCAGCACCTGGCCACCGGCCAGGTAGAGGTCGCCGATTGCGTCAAGAATCTTGTGGCGCACGAATTCGTCCGCATAGCGCAGGCCGTCTTCGTTGAGTACGCGGAACTCGTCCAGCACGATGGCGTTGTCCATCGAACCGCCCAGGCCCAGGTTGCGCTCGCGCATGTATTCCAGGTCGCGCATGAAACCGAAGGTGCGCGCCCGGGAGATTTCCTTGGTGTAGGCCAGCGTCGAGAACTCGATTTCCTGGCGCGACTGCTTGGCCGGGATCATCGGGTGGTCGAACTGGATGGTGAAGCCCAGCTTGTAGCCCTCGTACGGGGTGAAGCGGGCCACCTTGTCGCCCTCGGTCACTTCCACGGTCTTGAGCACGCGGATGAAGCGCTTGGGCGCATCCTGTTCGACGATGCCTGCCGACTGCAGCAGGAACACGAACGGGCCGGCCGAACCGTCCATGATCGGCAGCTCGGCCGAGGACAGTTCGACGATGATGTTGTCCACACCCAGGCCGGCCAGCGCCGACATCAGGTGTTCGACGGTCTGGATCTTGGCGTCGTTGCAGGTCAGGCCGGTGCACAGGGTCACTTCGGTGACCAGTTCGGCCTTGGCCGGCACCTCCACCACCGGGTCCAGGTCCACGCGGCGGAACACGATGCCATGGTTGACCGGTGCCGGGCGCAGGGTCATGTAGACCTTGTCACCACTGTGCAGGCCAACGCCGGTGGCGCGGATCGTGTTCTTGAGGGTGCGTTGCTGGATCATGGGGGATGGACCGGAAGTGACACATTAGATTAACACGCGCACTCCCCTACCCTGGCTGAAACGCCAGTGGCAGCCACCGGCAGGACCCACCGGCACGCCGCTGGAAAGCGCGTGAAGCAGGGCGGCCGGGCCCATCCTGGCCCGGCGCCCGCATTTTCAGGACATGGTGGCGCAACCCGGGGAGGACAACCCCGGGCCGCCCCGCTTAGTCCGCCTGGCGGCGCAGGAAGGCCGGGATGTCCAGGTAATCGTTCGGCAGTTCCGCCGCCGCCGGGGCCGATGCGGCCGGGGCAGACGGTGCGGACGCCGCCGCGGTGTCGCTGCTGGCACGACGCAGGCCCATGCCCATGCCCATCCCGCCGACGGCCTTGGACACGGCGTCGCCGCCGTTGTCGAAGTCGCCGAACTCCGGCTGGCCGGTCGTGGCATTGCGGACCAGCTTGATCGGTGCGCGCTCGCCCGGACGCTGGGTCTTGCTGGCCGAAACGCGGTTCAGGCCGGTGGCGACCACGGTCACGCGCACTTCGTCCTGCATGTCCGGATCGAGCACGGTGCCGACCACCACGGTGGCGTCTTCCGAAGCGAAGCCATCGATGGTGCGGCCGATCTCGTCGAACTCGGCCATGGTGAAGTCGGCGCCGGCGGTGATGTTGACCAGGATGCCGTTGGCACCGGCCAGGTTCACATCGTCCAGCAGCGGGTTCTGGATCGCGGCTTCGGCAGCGGCCTGGGCACGGTCATCGCCACGGGCGGTGCCGGTACCCATCATCGCCAGGCCCATTTCGGACATGACGGTGCGCACGTCGGCGAAGTCGACGTTGATCAGGCCCGGACGCACGATCAGGTCGGCGATGCCCTGCACGGCGCCCTGCAGCACGTCGTTGGCGGCACGGAAGGCCTGGATCATGGTCGCGTTGCGACCCAGCACGGTGATCAGCTTCTCGTTCGGGATGGTGATCAGCGAGTCGCAGTGCTGGCTCAGTTCCTCGATGCCCTTCAGCGCCACCTGCATGCGGCGACGGCCTTCGAACGGGAACGGCTTGGTGACCACGGCCACGGTCAGGATGCCCATTTCCTTGGCCAGCTGTGCCACCACCGGCGCAGCGCCGGTGCCGGTGCCGCCACCCATGCCGGCGGTGATGAACACCATGTCCGCGCCCTGCAGCGCGTCCATGATGCGCTCACGGTCTTCCAGCGCGGCCTGGCGGCCGACTTCCGGGTTCGCGCCTGCGCCCAGGCCCTTGGTCACGTTGGTACCCAGCTGCAGCTGCAGCTTGGCACCGCAATTCTTGATGGCCTGCGAGTCGGTGTTGGCGGTGATGAATTCCACGCCATCCACCGCCGAGTTGACCATGTGCGCCACGGCGTTGCCGCCGCCACCGCCCACGCCAACCACCTTGATCACCGCATTGGGTGCCATCTTTTCGATCAGTTCAAAATGCGCCATGTCCGTGTCCTCGTTGTATCCGCTTGTCGGTGGCATGGACGGTCGGGCCTCCTGCCTTCGCGTGTCATGTTGCCGTTGCGGCTGTGTGGGTTGTGTAGTGCGTTGCTGCGTTGTGATGCGGGTACTGCGGGTGTTGCACCGGGGTGACCCGGGTGTTGCGGGTTCCGCGTCAGAACTCGCCGCGGAACCAGGTCTTGAGTTTCTTGAACATGCTTCCAGCGCGCCCGGTCGGCAGCGACGGCCGCCGCGGGTGCTCGATCTGGCTGCCCATCAGCAGCAGGCCCACGCCGGTGGCGTGCACCGGGTTGCCGACCACTTCGCCCAGGCCGGTGACGTGCTGCGGGATGCCCACGCGCACCGGCATCTGCAGCATTTCCTCGGCCAGTTCGACCACGCCTTCCATCTTCGACGCGCCCCCGGTCAGCACCATGCCGGCGCGCACCAGTTCCTCGAAGCCGGAGCGGCGCAGTTCAGCCTGCACCATCTCGAAGATCTCCTCGTAACGGCCCTGCACGGCCTGCGCCAGCGAGTGGCGCGGCATGCGGCGCGGCGGACGATCACCCACCGACGGCACCTGGATGCTCTCCTCGGCGGTGGCCAGCTGGGCCAGGGCGCAGGCATAGCGCACCTTGATCTGCTCGGCTTCCGGGGTCGGCGTGCGCAGCATGTGCGCGATGTCGTTGGTCACGTGGTCGCCGGCGATCGGCAGCGAGGCCGTGTGGCAGATCGCGCCCTGCACGAACACGGCGATGTCGGTGGTGCCGGCGCCCATGTCGACCAGCACCACGCCCAGCTCGCGCTCGTCGGCGGTCAGCACCGCCACGCTGGAGGCCAGCGAGGACAGCACCAGGTCATCCACCTGCAGGCCGCAGCGCTGCACGCACTTGCTGATGTTGGCCGCGGCCGACTGCGCGCACACCACCAGGTGCGCATGCACCTCCAGGCGTACGCCGGTCATGCCCACCGGATTGCGGATGCCTTCCTGCGAATCGTCCAGCACGTACTCGCGCGGGATTGCGTGCAGGATCTTCTGGTCGGCCGGGATCGCCACCGCCTTGGCCGCATCGAGCACGCGATCCAGGTCGCCCCAGGTCACTTCGCCGTCGCGGATCGGCACGATGCCCGGCGAGTTCTTGCACTGCACGTGGTTGCCGGAGATCGAGGCGTACACCGAACGGATCTCGCAGCCGGCCATCAGCTCGGCTTCTTCCACCGCACGCTGGATCGACTGCACGGTCGATTCGATGTCCACCACCACGCCACGCTTCAGCCCGCGCGATTCGTGCGAGCCGATGCCGATCACTTCGATCGGGTTGCCCGGCGAATACTCGCCCACCAGCGCCACCACCTTGGAGGTGCCGATGTCCAGGCCAACGATCAGCGATTTGTCACCCTTGCGATTCATGTCCTTTCCTGCGTGCTTCTGGCCGGGGTCGCCGGCGTTTTCGCCGGCGTGGCCGGGGTACCCCAGCTCAGCGTGAAACCATTGGTGTAGCGGAGATCGGCGCGCTCGATCGGCACGTCCTGACGGTTGAGCTGCGGCAGCACCTTGACGAAGCGCTGCATGCGCGAGCGCGCGTCGTCACGGCCGACCACCACTTCGGTGCCATTGCTCAGCACCAGCGACCAGCTGCCGCGCGCATCCATCGTCACCCGGCGCACATCGACGCCGGCCGGTGCGAACAATGCACGTGCGTCGCTGTACAGCTTCATCACTTCTCCGGTCTGGCTGTCCGGGCCATCCAGTTCGGGCAACGCCAGGTCGGACAGCTTCTTCGGCGTGGGGAACAGCTTGCCCTGCTCGGACACCAGGCGGTCGGTGCCCCAGCGTGCGAACGGCTTGTGCTCGACCAGGGTCACTTCCAGCACGTCAGGCCACTGCTTGCGTACCTGGGCACTCTCCACCCAGGGCAGCTTTTCCAGGGCATCCTGCGCATCCTGCAGCTTGACCGCGAAGAACCCGGCGCGCGCATACGGCAGCAGCACCTGCTGCAGCTGCTCGGCCGGTACCCGCTTGAACTCGCCATGCACGCGCAGCTTCGCCAGCGGCCAGCGCTCGGCGCCGACCCAGCCATTGACCACGGCCACCACCGGCAGTGCAACCACCGACAGCGCCAACAGCCAGACGAAGATGCGCAGTAGCGCGTTCATGCGTGCGCGGCCTCCAGGGTCTGTTCCAGCACGCGCCACACCAGTTCCTCGAAACCGATGCCGGCCTGGCGCGCCGCCTTGGGTACCAGCGAATGGCTGGTCATGCCCGGCGCGGTGTTCACTTCCAGCAGGAAGAAACGGCCGCTGGCACGGTCGCGCATCACGTCCACGCGGCCCCAGCCACGGCAGCCGGCGGCGCGGAACGCGACCAGCGCGATGCGCCGGATCTCGTCCTCGGCATCGCCTTCCAGGCCCGGGCACAGGTACTGGGTATCCTCGGCGATGTACTTGGCGTTGTAGTCGTACCACTGGCCCTTGGGCACGATGCGGATCGACGGCAGCGCGACGTCGCCGAGAATGGCCACGGTCAGTTCGTCGCCGACCACCATCTGTTCCATCAGCAGCTGGCCGTCGTAGCGCGCGGCCAGGGCCACGGCCTCATCCAGGCCCGCCTCGTCGGTGACCCGGCTGATGCCCACGCTGGAGCCTTCGTTGGCCGGCTTCACCACCACCGGCAGGCCCAGCTCGGCGGCCAGCGCATGTACGTTCGAGGCGTCGACCTTGCGGTACTGCGGGGTCGGCAAGCTCAGCGACAGCCACACCTGCTTGGTGCGGATCTTGTCCATGCTCAGCGCCGAGCCCAGCACGTCCGAGCCGGTATACGGCACGCCGAAGGCGTCCATCAGGCCCTGCACGATGCCGTCCTCACCGCCACCGTTGTGGCCGTGCAGGATGTTGAAGACGCGGTCGATGCCACCGGCGGCCAGCGCGCTGGCCAGCGCCGGGATGCCATCCACCGCGAACGCATCGACGCCGCGCGACTGCAGGGCTTCGAGCACGTTGCGGCCCGAGTCCAGCGACACCTCGCGTTCACTGGAGCTGCCGCCGAGCAGCACGGCGACGCGGCCGAACACGGCCGGGTCGGTCACGCGCAGCGGCGGGAAGGTCAGCGTACTCACGCCTGGCCCTCCCCCTTGAAGCCTTCCACTGCGATGTGGGTAGCCACGGCACCGATGTCGCCGGCCCCCATCATCAGCAGCAGGTCACCGTCCTGCAGCACGTCCGGCAGCACGCTGGCCAGCTCGGCGGCCTTGCCCACCACCACCGGCTCGCTGCGGCCGCGCGCGCGGATGGCGCGGGCCAGCGCATGCGAGTCGGCACCGGCAATGGGTTCCTCACCGGCCGGATAGACCTCGCTCAGCACCAGCGCGTCGACGCTGGACAGCACCGCGGCGAACTTGTCGAACTGGTCGCGGGTACGGCTGTAGCGGTGCGGCTGGAAGGCCACCACCAAGCGCTTGTCGGTCCAGCCCCCGCGGGCGGCGGCGAACACTGCCTCCAGCTCGCTCGGGTGATGGCCGTAGTCGTCGATGATGCGCACCTTCGCACCGCTGGCGGTGGTCACTTCGCCCAGGTCGTTGAAGCGGCGGCCGACACCGGCGAAGCCTTCCAGCGCGCGCGCGATCGCGTCCGGGGCAACGCCGAGCTGCCAGCCCACCGCCGCGGCGGCCAGCGCGTTGAGCACGTTGTGCCTGCCCGGCAGCGCCAGCACCACTTCCTGGCTGGTGCCCTGCGGCAAGCGCAGCGTGAAGCGCATGCGCGAGCCTTCCTGCACCACGTTCTCGGCGCGCACGTCGGCCTGCGGGCTCATGCCGTAGCTCATCACGTGGCGCGGGGTCTTGGCAGCCAATGCCGCCACTTCCGGATCATCGATGCACAGCACCGCCAGGCCGTAGAACGGCAGGCGCTGCAGGAACTCGGCGAACGCCGCCTGCACGCGGGCGAAATCGTTGCCGTAGTTCTCCAGATGATCCGCATCAATGTTGGTGATGATCGACATCAACGGGTTCAGGCGCAGGAAGCTGCCATCGCTTTCGTCGGCCTCGGCCACCAGCCACTGCCCGCCACCCAGCTTGGCGTTGGCACCGGCGGCCAGCAGCTGGCCACCGATCACGAATGTCGGGTCCAGGCCACCTTCGCTCAGCACCGCAGCGGTCAGGCTGGTGGTGGTGGTCTTGCCATGGGTACCGGCCACGGCGATGCCGCGGCGGAAGCGCATCAGCTCGGCCAGCATCGCCGCACGCGGCATGATCGGAATGCGCTGGCTGCGCGCTTCCATCAGCTCCGGGTTGTCCTCGCGGATGGCGCTGGAGACCACCACGCAGTCGGTGCCCAGCACATTGGCGGCGGAGTGGCCGCGCATGATGCGCGCACCCAGGCTGGCCAGGCGGCGGGTCGCCACGTTGTCAGCGTTGTCCGAGCCGGACACTTCGTAGCCCAGCGTCAGCATCACTTCGGCGATGCCGCTCATGCCGGTGCCACCGATGCCGACGAAGTGCACGCGCGGGAACGCGCGCACCAGGTCGTTGGTGTCGTGCAGGCGACGGATCATGCGCGGCCTCGCGCAGGGCAGGCGCGGTGGCATGCCTTCTTCATACAGCTTCCTCGAGAATGATATCGGCGATGCGCTCGGCGGCATCGACCTTGGCCAGGGCACGCGCGGCTTGCGCCATCTGCATGCGGCGGGCGGGATTTTCGGACAGATCGCGCAGCAGTGCGGCGATGCCGTCGGCCAGCGTTCCGTCCTGCTTCAGCAATACCGCCGCGCCGCGCTCGACCAGGTACTCCGCGTTGCGGGTCTGGTGATCGTCGACGGCAGCGGGGAATGGCACCAGCACGCTGCCGACACCGACCGCGCACAGCTCGGCCAGGGTGGACGCGCCGGCGCGGCAGACGACCAGGTCAGCCCAGGCGAAGGCCTCGGCCATGTCCGCGATGAACGGGGTGATCTCAGCCTGCACGCCGGCCTTGGCATACGCTTCGACCGCTTCGGCATGCATCTTCTCGCCGCTCTGGTGGCGCACCTGCACCGGCACGTCGGCGCCCAGCGCGGCGATGGCCTGGGGCACGCCGGTGTTGAGTGCACGCGCGCCCTGGCTGCCCCCGACCACCAGCACGCGCAGCGGGCCGTGACGGTCGGCGAAGCGCTGCTCCGGCGGCGCAATGGCGGCGATTTCCGCACGCACCGGGTTGCCGACGAATTCCTCGCGCTGGGCAAAGGTGCCCGGGAAACCGGTCAGCAGGCGGCGCGCATAACGCGACAGGATGCGGTTGGTCAGGCCCGGCGCACGGTTCTGCTCATGCACGATCAGCGGCAGGCCATGCAGGCGCGTGGCCATGCCGCCGGGACCGGAGGCGAAGCCACCGAAGGCGACCACCGCGCGCGGCTGGCGCTTGCGGATGATCAGCCCGGCCGCGCGCAGTGCACGCATCAGCCGCCACGGTGCCGCCAGCAGGGCCAGCTTGCCCTTGCCGCGCAGGCCGGTGATGGCCAGCGTATCGATGGCAATGTCGTGCTGCGGCACCAGGCGCGTTTCCATCGCGCCTTCGGCACCCATCCAGGTCACCGGCACGCCACGCCCGCGCAGCACGCGGGCCACGGCCAGGCCGGGGAAGATGTGGCCGCCGGTGCCGCCGGCGAGGATCATCACCGGACGCGCGCTATCGGTGGCCGCGCTCATGACAGCCTCCCGAAGGTCGGTTCGATGCGCGACTGCAGGCGGCTGGTGCCGCGCGCGGCGTTCGCTGCAGCAGGCGCGGGGGCGACCGGGGCGGCGCTCAGCGGCACGCCGGTGGCCATCGGTGCGGCCGGCGTGTCCACTGGCTCGGCCGCGGCGTCTTCGGCGCCACCGATGCGCACGGCCTGGCGGCGCTCGGCGCGCTTGAGTTCATACGACACGCGCAGCAGCAGGCCCATCGCCACGCAGGTCATCAGCACCGACGAACCGCCGGAGGAGATCAGCGGCAGGGTCAGGCCCTTGGTCGGCAGGATGCCCAGGTTCACGCCGATCGAGACGAAGGTCTGCATGCTGATCCACAGGCCGATGCCGAAGGCGATGTAGCCGGAGAAGTGGCGCTTCATTTCCACGCAGCGCATGCCCAGCCAGAAGGTGCGGCCGACCAGCAGCGCATACAGCGCCACGATCACGCAGGTGCCCAGGAAGCCGAATTCCTCGGCGGTGACCGAGAAGATGAAGTCGGTGTGCGCTTCCGGCAGGTAGTACAGCTTCTGCACGGAATTGCCCAGGCCGACGCCGGTCCATTCGCCACGGCCCACTGCCATCAGTGCGTTGGACAGCTGGTAGCCGTCGCCCTGCTGGTCGGCCCACGGGTCCAGGAAGGAGGTGATGCGGCGCATGCGGTACGGCTCGATGATCGCCAGTGCGCTCATGCCGACCAGGCCGATGATCACCGGCATCGACATGCGCGGCATGTTGACCCCGCCCAGCACCAGCATGCCGGCGGTGATCGCCAGCAGCAGGGTCGAGGAACCGAAGTCCGGCTGCAGCAGCAGCAGCACCACCAGCGCGCCGGCCACGCCCAGCGGCTTGAGCATCGCCGGCCAGGTCGCATTGACCTCGTCGCGGAAGCGCACCAGGTAGCTGGACAGCCAGACGATGTAGAGCACCTTCACCGCCTCGACCGTCTGGAACTTGGAAATGCCCAGGTTGATCCAGCGGCGTGCGCCGTTGACCGTGCTGCCCAGGCCCGGCGCGAACACCGCCAGCAGCAGCACGAAGCAGCCCAGCAGCAGCATCTGGTTGTACTGCTCGATCGACTTCAGCTCGGTGCGGGCGGCGATGACCGCCAGCACGATACCCACCGCCAGGAAGATCAGGTGGCGGTTGAGGTAATAGAACGGGCTGCTCATCAGCGCGATCGAGCTGGAGGCCACCATCACCACGCCGACACCGGTGAGCGCGATGATCGCGCCCAGCAGCCACTTGTCGTAGCTGCCTTCGATGGCTTCAAGGCGTGTTGCCTGGCGGGACAGGTCGTTCATCTCAGCGCACCTTCAACGTGGCCAGGCCGATCAGCACGAGCACGACGGAGATGATCCAGAAGCGCACGATCACGCGCGGCTCCGGCCAGCCCTTCAGTTCGAAATGGTGGTGGATCGGCGCCATGCGGAACACGCGCTTGCCGGTCAGCTTGAACGATGCGACCTGGATCATCACCGACAGCGTCTCGATGACGAACACGCCGCCCATGATCACCAGCACCAGCTCCTGGCGGGTGATCACCGCGATCGTGCCCAGCACCGCACCCAGCGCCAGTGCACCGATGTCGCCCATGAACACCATGGCCGGATAGGTGTTGAACCACAGGAAGCCCAGGCCCGCGCCGGCGATCGCCGCGCAGATGATGACCAGCTCGCCTGCGCCCGGAATCTGCGGGATCTGCAGGTAGTTGGCGAACACCACGTTGCCCGAGGCGTAGGCGAACACGCCCAGTGCGCAGGCCACCAGCACGGTGGGCATGATCGCCAGGCCGTCCAGGCCGTCGGTCAGGTTCACCGCGTTGGAGAAACCGACGATCCAGAAGTAGGCGATGGCCACGAAGCCGATGCCGGCCAGCGGCAGCGCGACCGACTTGAACATCGGGATGTAGAACGTCAGCGCCGCCGGCACGTCGGCCGTATAGAACAGGAACAGGCCCGCGGCCAGGCCGAAGATCGACTGCAGCAGGTACTTCCAGCGCGACTTCAGGCCGTTCGGGTCACGGCGGACGATCTTGATCCAGTCGTCATACCAGCCGATGGCGCCAAAGCACAGCATCACCGCCAGCACCAGCCACACGTAGCGGTTGCGCAGGTCGGCCCACATCAGTACCGACAGGGTGACGGTGAGCAGGATCAGCGAACCGCCCATGGTCGGCGTGCCGGCCTTGGAGAAATGGGTCTGCGGACCGTCCTTGCGGATCGGCTGGCCACCCTTGAACTGGGCAAGCTTGCGGATCATCGCCGGGCCGAGCCACAGCGACAGGAACAGGGCCGTCAGCGCGGCAAGGATGGCGCGGAACGTCTGGTAGTTGAACAGCCCGAACAGGCTCTCCAACTGCTGCAACCATCGAGCCAGTTCATACAACATGCGGGGATTCCTCTCCTTGCGCCAGCAGCGCTTTGACAATCGTGTCCATGGCGCTGCCACGGGACCCCTTGACCAGGCAGCGCACGCCGGCGTGCAGCTCGTCCTTCAGCGCCTGCGACAGCGCGTCATGGGTGGCGAAATGACGGCCACCGTCGCCGAAGGCGGCAGCGGCGGCGGCGCTGAGCGGGCCCAGCGCATACAGGCGCTTGAGTCCGGCGGCGCGTGCGCGGAGGCCCGCCTGCGCATGCAGCGCTTCGGCATCCGGGCCCAGCTCGCGCATGTCGCCCAGCACCAGCCAACCCTCTTCCGGCGCGGCGGCCAGGGCATCGATGGCCGCTGCCAGCGAACCGGGATTGGCGTTGTAGCTGTCGTCCACCAGCACCGCGCCATTGCGCAGCTGATGGGCGATCTGGCGGCCCGGCACCGGCTGTGCCTCGGCCAGGCCTGCCGCGATGCGTGCCAGGTCGATGCCGGCGGCCAGCGCCAGGCTGGCGGCGGCCAGTGCATTGCTGACGTTGTGGCGGCCCGGCAGGCCCAGCACCACGCGGGCTTCGCCGGCCGGCGCGACCAGGGTGAACTGGCTGCCCTGCGCACCGGCGCGGATGTCGCGCGCGGTCACGTCTGCCGAATGCTCCAGGCCAAAGCGCAGCACGCGGCAGCGCGCCGGGGTGCCGACAAAATGCTGTTCGAACCAGCGGCCGTACGCATCGTCGGCATTGATCACCGCCACGCCATCGGCGGGCAGCGCGGCATAGATCGCGCCCTTGGTCACCGCCACGCCGAGCAGGCTGCCCATCCGCTCCAGGTGCGCCGGGGCGATGTTGTTGACCAGCGCGTAGCGCGGGCGGGCGATGTCGGTCAGGTAGGCGATGTCGCCCGGCTTGCCGGCACCCATCTCGTAGACGGCATAGTCGGCATCTTCCGGTGCATCGATCACCGCCAGCGGCAGGCCGATCTCGTTGTTGCGGTTGCCCGGATTGGCGTAGACCACCTTGTGCGCGTGCTGGGCCACCTGCTGCAGGATCGACAGCAGCAGGCTCTTCACGCTGGTCTTGCCGTTGCTGCCGGTGATCGCGAACACCTCGGTGCCACGGTCACGCTGCATGCCGGTGGCGATCCTGGCCAGTGCCAGTTCGCTGTCGGCCACCAGCACCTGCGGCAGTTCGATCGGCAGCAGGCGCTCGACCAGCAGCGCACTGGCACCGCGCGCCTGCGCGTCGGCTGCGAAGTCATGGCCGTCGAAACGCTCGCCGCGCAGCGCGACATACAGGCTGCCGGGGCCCAGGTTGCGGGTGTCATTGCTGACCGCATCGATGGCCACGTCGTCGCCATGGATCTCGCCGCCGGCCCAGTGTGCGATCAGCGAAAGCAGGGTGCGCTTCATGCGGCGCCCTCCCCGGCCTGTGCCTCTAGAACACCGGCCTTGGCCGCCAGTGCGGCCGCGGCCACTTCGGTGTCGTCGAAGTCATGGCGCACGCCATTCACTTCCTGGTACGGCTCGTGGCCCTTGCCAGCGATCAGGATGATGTCGCCGGCACCGGCGCGCTTCACCGCCAGGCCGATCGCGCGCGCGCGGCTGCGCTGCACGGTCACGGCATCGGCGTTCTGGAAGCCGGCCAGGATGTCGGCCACGATCACGTCGCCGTCTTCGCCACGCGGGTTGTCGTCGGTGACGATGACCTGGTTGGCCAGGCGCTCGGCGATCGCCGCCATCTGCGGGCGCTTGCCGGTATCGCGCTCGCCACCGCAGCCGAACACGCAGAACAGCGCGCCGTGCAGGTGGCCCTGCAGGCTGTCCAGCGCCTGCTCCAGCGCGTCCGGGGTATGTGCGTAGTCGACCACCACGGTCGGCAGGCCGTTCTCGCCGCCGAGGCGGTTCATGCGGCCACGGATCGGCTGCAGCGCCGACAGCACTTCGGCGATACGCGGCAGCGGCTGGCCCTGCGCGTGCAGGGTACCGGCCACGGCCAGCAGGTTGTCCACGTTGAAGCGGCCCAGCAGCGGCGACTGCACCGCAGCGCGCTGGCCGTCGATGACCAGTTCGAAGGCGATGCCACGACCGTCAAGCTGCAGCGCCCCGGCGCGCACGCTGGCGTCCTCGGTACCACGCGAGCTCAGCCCGATCGGCTGCACGCAGGCCGGCAGGCCCGCGAACAGCTGGCGGCCGAAGGCATCGTCCAGGTTGATCACCGCCGCCTTCAGGCCCGGGCGATGGAACAGCCGCGCCTTGGCCGCGCCGTAGCTGGCCATGTCGCCGTGGTAATCCAGATGGTCGCGGGTGAGGTTGGTGAACACCGCCACGTCGTAGTGCACGGCGTCCACGCGGCCCTGGTCGAGCGCATGCGAGCTGACTTCCATCGCCACCGCGCGCGCACCGGCGTCGCGCAGCTGGGCCAGCAACGCATGCATCTGCAGCACCAGCGGCGTGGTGAAGCCGGTCGGCTCGACGGCACCATAAAGTCCGGCGCCCAGCGTGCCGATACTGCCACTGGGCGTTCCGAGCAGGTGCCAGGCCTGGGCCAGCAGCTGCACGGTGGAGGTCTTGCCGTTGGTGCCGGTCACGCCGACCATCGCCATTGCCCGCGACGGTGCGCCATGGAACTGGTCGGCCATCGCGCCCATGCGCGCGCGCAGGCCCGGCACGGCGATCGCATCGGCCGGTGCCGGCAGATCGGCCGGTGCCGGCGGTTCGAACAGGATGGCACTGGCACCGGCAGCGCGCGCCTGCTCGACAAAGCCCAGGCCATGCGCGCCGAAACCGGCGATGGCGACGAAGGCGTTACCGGGGCGCACGGCACGGCTGTCCAGCACCAGGCCGGTCAGAACGGGATCATGACCCGCCAGGGCCACGTCCGGAAGCAACTGCGAAAGCAACATCGAAGGACTCATTGCGTGCCTCCCGTAGCGGGCGGCGTCTGGGCTTGCGCGCTCGGCAGCGCAGCGTCGAATTCAGCGGCGGCATCCACCGGCAGCGCGGTCTCGGCCGGCGGCGCAGGCAGGATCGAAGCCGAATGGCCGACCTTGCCGGACTGCTGTGCGGCCAGCCACGACTGCAGGTCGTCCAGCGGCACGTCCATCAGGCGCAGGGTGCCTTCCATCACGTTGTGGTAGACCGGCGCCGAGACCAGGCCGCCGTAGAACTTGCCGGCCTGCGGGTCGTTGATGACGATGACGGTGGCAAAGCGCGGGTTGGTGGCCGGCACCACGCCGGCGAACAGCGCGTTGTAATGGCCACGCTCGTAACCACCCGGGCCGGCCTTGCGCGCGGTACCGGTCTTGCCGGCCACGCGGTAGCCCAGCACGGCCGCCTGCTTGGCACCGCCCTGGGTGACCACCGTTTCCATCATCGCCACCACCTGCCGGGCGACGTTCTCGTCGATGATCTGCTGGCCCTCGTTGCGCTGGCCCTTGACGAAGGTCGGCGCGATCAACCTGCCGCCGTTGGCCAGCGCCGAATACGCCGTAGCGATCTGCAGCGGCGTCACCGACAGGCCGTAGCCGTAGGACATGGTGGTCTTGGTGGTGCCCGACCAGCGCGCCGGGCGCATCACCACGCCGGCCGATTCCCCCGGGAAACCACTGTGCGGCGCCGAGCCATAGCCGAAGCGGCGCACGCCGTCGTAGAAGGTCTGGTCCGGCATCTTCGCCGCAACCTTGGCCGCACCCACGTTCGAACTGCGGGTGATCACGCCGGTCACGTTGAGCACGCCGTTGTTGCGCGGCACGTCGCGGATGGTGAAGCGGCCCAGGGTCATGTAACCCGGGTTGGTGTCGATGATGGTGTCCTTGGTCACCGCCCCGGCCTGCAGCGCGGTGGCGATGGTCAGCGGCTTCATCGTCGAACCGGGCTCGACCAGGTCAGTCACCGCGCGGTTGCGGCGCGTATCGGGGATCGCGCCGGTCAGCGAGTTCGGGTTGTAGGTCGGCAGGTTGACCATGGCCAGGATCTCGCCGGTGGTCACGTCCATGATCACCATCGAACCGCCGGCCGCCTTGTTGGCCACCAGCGCGTTGCGCAGTTCCTTGAAGGCCAGGTACTGGATGCGGCGGTCGATGCTGAGCGTCAGGTCCTTGCCCGGCTCGGCGGCGCGCAGCAGATCGCTTTCGACGGTCTCGCCCTTGCGGTTGCGGATCACCCGCTTCGCACCGGGCTTGCCGCGCAGCCATTCGTCGAACGCCAGTTCCAGGCCTTCCTGGCCGCGGTCGTCGATATTGGTGAAGCCCAGCACGTGCGCCATCGCCTCACCCTGCGGGTAGAAGCGGCGAAACTCGCGCTGCGCCGCCACGCCCGGGATCTTCAGCGCGACCACCTTCTCTGCCTCGTCCGGATTGATCCGGCGGCGCAGGTACATGAATTCCTTGTCCGACTTCTGCGACAGACGGCTGCTCAGCTCATCCACCGACATGCCGACCGCCTGGGCCAGCTCCGGGATGCGCTCGGGCGAACGCAGCAGGTCCTGCGGGTTGACCCAGATCGAGGCGACCGGGGTGGACACCGCCAGCGGCTCGCCGTTGCGGTCGGTGATCATGCCGCGCGAGGTCTTGATCGGCAGCTCGCGCAGGTAGCGGGCCTCGCCCTGGCGCTGGTAGAAGTCGCTGTTGATGATCTGCACGTAGGCCGCGCGACCCACCAGCGACACCGAGCACAGGCCGAGCGCCAGCGCGACCCAGCGCAGGCGCTGGCGCAGGTTGAAGGCGTTGCGCGGGCGGTTGCGGCCGGTCTTGCTCATGGGCGCACCACCACGATGTCAGCCGCCTCGGGGAACTTCATGCCGAGCTTCTCGCGGGCGATGCGGTCCACGCGGTTGGCTTCGGCCAGGGTGGCCTGTTCCAGCTGCAGGCGGCCGAACTCAAGATTGATGTCATCGCGCTTGCGCTCGGCACGCGACAGTTCGATGAAGGTCTGCCGGTGGCGGTGGCGCACGAACACCACGCCGATCGCCGAGGCGACGGTGCAGGCCAGCAGGATGATCAGCAGCAGCCGGCTCATGCATCGGCCTCCCGCTTCTGTGCCACGCGCAGCACGGCGCTGCGGGCACGCGGGTTGGCGGCCAGCTCTTCGTCGGTGGCCTTGATGGCGCCGCCGATCAGGTCCAGCGTCGGCACGAACGCAACCGCCTCGGGCAGCCGGCGGTTGGCCGGCGGCGCCTTGGCCAGGCGGTTCATGTACTGCTTGACGATGCGGTCTTCCAGCGAGTGGAAGCTGATCACCGCCAGGCGGCCACCGGGCTTGAGCCGTTCCACCGCCGCATCGAGCCCGGCTTCCAGATCGGCCAGCTCGCGGTTGATGTGGATGCGGATGGCCTGGAAGCTGCGCGTGGCCGGGTGGATCTTGTCTTTCCCACGCGGCATCACCGAGGCGATCAGCTCGGCCAGTTCGGCGGTGCGGGAGAACGGCTGCTTCTCGCGGCGGGCCACGATGGCGCGGGCGATGCGCCGGCTCTGCCGCTCTTCGCCGTAGGTCCACAGCACATCAGCGATCTCGCGCTCTTCCACGCGGTTGATCCACTGCGCGGCGCTTTCACCGCTGTCCGGATCCATGCGCATGTCCAGCGGGCCGTCCTTGCCGAAGCTGAAGCCACGTTCGGCCACGTCCAGCTGCGGCGACGACACACCCAGGTCAAACAGCACGCCGTCCAGGCCTTCGGCCGTCGCATCCCACTGCAGCAGCTGGGCGAAGCTGCCACGGAAGATGGACACGCGCGGGTCCGGCGCGAAATCGCGCTCGGCAACGGCGATGGCTTCCGGATCCTTGTCCATGACCAGCAGGCGCCCCTCGGGACCGAGCTGGGTGAGCACGCCACGTGCATGACCGCCACGACCGAACGTGCCATCCAGATAACGTCCGTTTTCGATCACCCTCAGGCCTTCAAGGACCTGGGTGTACAGGACCGGCAGGTGCACCGCCGGCGACTGCGACACCGGAAGGTGACCGGCCTGCGCTTCTGGGCGCATCCGGGCACCCCGGCTCACAACTTCAGGTCGAGCAACCCATCACCCAGATCCTCGTCAGACAACGTCTGCTGGATCAGGGCCCGATGCGCCTGCTCGCTCCACAATTCGAACTTGTCGCCCATGCCGAGCAATACCGCCTTCTTCTCAATGCCCACCGCACCGCGGTGGCTGGCGGGGATGCTGATGCGACCGTTGCCGTCCAGTTCCAGATGGGCGGCCGAGCCGACCAGCTTCTGCTGCAACAGGCGCACGACGCGCTGGGTGTTGGGCTTGGACATCACATCGTCGCGGACCCGCTCCCATTCCGACTCTGCGTACAGCCACAGGCAGCCGGCTTCGAACGGGTTGTAGGTCAGCACGAGACGGTTGTTGCTGGCGCGCGCGACGAGGTCGCGGTAAGCGGTGGGAACCGCCATGCGCCCCTTGTCGTCAACTGTGATGGCCGTCTCGCCCTGGAACACGACGCCTGCACCTTGTCCTTCGCCCGGTGAAACATTGAACCACGAAAACCCACAAAACACCCGGATTTCCCTCTGATGCCCACCTTAGCAGCGGGCGGAGGGTTGTCAACAACTTTTCAGCAGGGAAATCGCCAGCCGCATCAATGGCTTGCAACAACCTTTAGAGAATTGTTCAAGGCTTATCCACAAGTTGCTGATCCGTCTCAATTTTTGAGATTGAACGGAAGTTCAGGGGCGTGGACAGGGCGTGAAACATCAGCCGCGCATTCATCCGGAGCGGGCCGGAAACGGCGCCAGACTGCGCAAACCGTGCACAATGAAGCCATGTGCCTGCTCGCTCTTGGCTGGATGCACCACCCGCGGTGGCGGCTGGTGATGGCCGGCAACCGTGATGAGTTCCACGCCCGCCCGACGGCGGCGCTGGCCCCCTGGCAGGATGAGACGTCGGTCATCGGCGGTCGCGACCTGCGCTCCGGCGGAGGCTGGGCCGGGGTTGGCGCCTCGGGCCGGATGGCGGTGGTCACCAACGTCCGCGACCCGCTGGCCGCCCAGACCGGCCCGTCGCGGGGCGCGCTGGTGGCCGACTTCCTGCGCGGCCGCGAGCCGGCGGCCGTGCATATCGACCGCTTGGCGACCGTGGCTGGCGCCTACGCCCCGTTCAATCTCCTGCTGGCCGATAGCGACAGCCTGGAGTACCTGGGCAACCATCCCGCCGAACGGCAGACCCTCGGTCCGGGCGTTCACGGCATGTCCAACGGCGCGCTGGACGCCCCCTGGCCGAAGACCCGGCGGCTGATGGCGGCCCTTGAAGCCTGGCTGCAGGAAGACGGGGTCAGAGCCCTTTCGCAGCGCGAAAGGGATCTGACCCCGCTCTGGGCCGCCCTGGCCGACGAACACCGCCCCGCCGACAGCGACCTGCCCGACACCGGCATCGGCCTGGAGCGCGAGCGCTGGCTGAGCCCGGCCTTCATCCGCGGCGACGACTACGGCACCCGTGCCAGCACCGTGCTGCTGATCGATGGCGACGGCCACGGCGAGATCCACGAGCGCCGCTTCGGCCCGCAGGGTGTCCCCAGCGGACAGAGCCACGTCATTTTCTGACGCGGTCATGACGGCCCTTGGCCGGATGCTCTTGGCGGGGGGGGGTAGTGCCGGCCGCTGGCCGGATTCGGTTGCCAGCGTGGTAGTGCCGGCCGCTGGCCGGATTCGATTTGCCAGCGTGGTAGTGCCGGCCGCTGGCCGGCAGCGCTGCGATGTCTGGACAGACAGGACGTTGCCGGCCAGCGGCCGGCACTACCCGCACGCGTGTCGTCATTGAAGTGACGGTCGTCGTCAGCGCACCACGCCTGAAACGTCATTCAGCTTCCAGCGCCGACCGCGATCCGCCCGTGCCACAGGGTTCCAGCATCGCAGCCGGCCCACTGTGTCCTTTTCGCATTCGGCACTGTGTCTATAAATGTCGGCCCTCACCTCCCAGGGTGGTCGCGCCCGGCCTTTCGCCGCGCGATCGACCGCAACCACAAGGAGGCCCCATGCGCCGCATCCTCATCCTGCTCGCCACCCACCTGCTCACCCTCGGCCTGGGCTTCGGCCTGGGCGTCTACCTTCTGCCGATCCTGATCGCCCCCGATGACCCGCCGGTGGAACAGGTACAGGCCGCCATGAAAGACGCCGCCTACCGCACCACCTTCCGCCGCGACCTGAAGGGCAGCGACGCAGTGCACTGGGCCGAAGGCAAGGTCAGTGTCAGCGCCACCCAGGTCGCCTTCGACGGGAAGATGGGACCGGGCCCGGATTACAAGGTGTACCTGGTCCGCGACTTCGTCGACAACAAGGCCGACTTCCTGAAGATCAAGGCGCAGGCCCAGCGCATCGGCGAAGTGAAGACCTTCAACCGCTTCCTGGTCGAGGTGCCCGCGAACGTGGATGTGGACGACTACACCACCGTCGTGGTGTGGTGCGAGCGCTTCTCGCAGTTCATCTCCGCCGGGCAGTACCGTACGCCGGGCTGAGGACCGCGCGACGTCGAGGTAGTGCCGGCCGCTGGCCGGCAGCACTCTGTCCGCCGCTGCGGGCATCGTGAAGCTGCCGGCCAGCGCCCGGCACTACCGATGCGCGGTTCATGCATATCGAAGAAAGAGGCGGAGCCGGCCGATAAGCCGGGTTCTGTCGTGGACAGTCATTCCTCTAGGCGTTACGTCACCGCAACGCTCAAGCAACCTACCCGGATCCAACGCGGGCCGCGCCAAAGGATCCCTATTTGGTCTTGCTCCAGGTGGGGTTTGCCGTGCCGGTCTGTTGCCAGACTCGCGGTGCGCTCTTACCGCACCATTTCACCCTTACCGGCCTTCCGAAGAAGACGTAGGCGGTATCTTTCTGTTGCACTTTCCGTCGGCTTGCGCCGCCCAGGCGTTACCTGGCACCTTGCCCTATGGAGCCCGGACTTTCCTCGGCACCCCCGAAGGGATGACGCGACTGTCTGGCCGACTCCGCCAGCGCGTATTCTAGCGTACGCACGCCCTTCCTGCCGTGCCGATCGCGGCGTCCGGTTCAACCTTCCACGCGTGGCGTGGCTCTAGCGGCCCTTCGCCCTCGCCATCACCGCCGCCCGCGACTCCAGCACCACCCCGACGATCAATTCCCGCACCTGCGGTTGCGAACCGTCCCATTCAATGCGGCGGACGCGCACGTCCACGCGATCGCCCGGCGCGTGGGCCTTCAACGCTTGGCCGATACCGAAGACGGTCTTCACTCGGGTACCCGCCACGGCCAGCACCTCATCCCCCTTGCGCAGGCCGGCGCGATGGGCCGGACCTTCGTCAGGCTCGGATTCGATCACGGTCGCGCCCCCCATTTGAACGCCGAGTACCGGGCGCAGCGCATCGCTACGCGAATCCCCTTCCCCGGCCTGCTCGCGCGCCAATTCGGTGGCGCCCAGCAGTGCATCGTCCAACCCCGCATCGAAATACGGCGCGTTGTCCACGAATGCGGCGCATTGCCACGACGCGCGCTCGGGCACCGGCTCGCGCCCCGCACGAAGGGCCTGCCGCAGGTCGCGCCATTGCGCTGCGCTGACGTACCGCTGCTGGCTGTTCACCAATTGCTGGTAGGCCGCCTCGATCTGTGCGTGGTTATCGGCCCCCACCTGCAGACATCCCTCGTAGTTCTCCAACGCGTCACGTGCCGCGCGATAGGTCAGGTAATTGCTGTAATCGCGGACCGACTGCAGCCGATTGAATTCGACCAACCCCGGATCGAACAGCAGGTAGCCAACATAGTCCGGACCCAGATCGGCTTCGGTAATGGCCGCAGGTGGCGGCCCTTCAGCTGCAGGAGCTGGCACGTCGGCCAGAGCGAACAACAGGAACAGTCCCTTTTCCAGCATCTGTCTTCCCTCCCTCAAGTAAATTTGAGAGCTTCACTCCTTCACCTCCGGAATTCCGCCGCTCATTCGTATTGCAGCGTCCCAGGCTGTGAATGACCATGCAGCCTGCACGCTTTTCAGGACTTTTCGTCCAGCTCCCGGCGAAGATCGTCAACCCATCGCTTTCTGCTGCTACGGTCATACTCGGCCGGCGAGAACGGCATCGACGCACGCGCATAATCGTCGATCAGTGCCAGCAGCGCCTGCCTGTCGACACGCGCGTCGAGAGGAGTGTGGGTGTCACTGGCGAGTGCGACCAGTTGTTCCTGGAGCAGCTCCTTTCTTGCGATGCCGGCGCCGGTGGACGGATCTGCGATACACAGACCGAAGGTCCCGTTGAAGAAGTGCGGGAGCAGCAGTTGCGCCTTGTCGTGCGCAGCGTTGGCATCCCCAAGCACGGCTGTCATGTAGCCCTCGAGCTCCTGCAGCAGAACGTCGACGACAGCCGCCCGCTCACTGCCCGGTGGTGCATGATCGGCAATGCGTATCCAGCGTGCGCAATCGGTACGGAAGTACTCCCCCACAAGGTCTTCGCTGATGGGAATGGAGCCGAACACTGCAGATCGGATGGTGCCACCTTCGCAAGTGTAGGTGGGCTGCGGCACCGCGCCCACTGCAATCAGGTGACTGAGTCTTTCTTCTGACACATTGCAGAATGCGGCGAACGCATCCTTTGGCAGGAAATGAGCTTGAAGGTAGGCTGTCAATGCCATCTCGAACAATTACTCCCAAGGGGGGGGATGAAGAGGCGTGTGCAGGGGCGTCTTCGTCCAGGACAGACATCCCGAGCACCGGTCCTCACGCCTCAGAGGCCGCGGAAATGGGGTCACACTACGGAAACCCTTCCGCATCGGGAGTATCCGCACGGGCTCGACTGATCTCAATGTCGCTCTGCAGGACGTCCCCTAATACCCAAGGCTGCTGGCTTCGTACGATCATCAGTGGGTCGGTCGTTGCTGCTCATCACGACATTGTCCGTCCCCGGATTCGTCCCTCAGCCGCGCACGTGGGCACGTTCACGCGCCAGAGGTTGGCGCCCCTCCGGCGGATCCGAACCGTTTCGCATTTCGCGCCGCGCGCTCCGGGACATGGCCCGGAGCGATCCATCAACTGCCGTACAACGCCTTGCGCGGCGCACCGGTCAGTTCCGCGGCCAGCTTCGCGGCGGTCGACGGCGGCAGGTGCTCGCTCAGCTTCGCGTAGACGCGGCGGCCGTGTGCCAGCTGCGCTTCCTCATCATCGCCGGCGCCCTGCACCATCACCACGAACTCGCCCTTGCGCTGGTTCTCGTCGGCCTCGACCTTCGCCAGCAGGCCCGCCAGGTCGCCATCAAGCACGGTCTCGAACAGCTTGGTCAGCTCGCGGGCCAGCACCGCCGGGCGCTCGCCGCCGAAGATCGCCGCCATGTCGGCCAGCGATTCGGCGATGCGGTGCGAGGATTCGTAGAACACCATCGTGCGCACTTCGCCGGCCAGCGCCTGCAGGCGGTCGCGGCGGCCGCTGGCCTTGGCCGGCAGGAAGCCCTCGAAACTGAAACGGTCGCTGGGCAGGCCGGCCACGCTCAGTGCGGCGATGGCGGCGCAGGCGCCGGGCACCGGGCTGACCTTGATGCCCGCCGCGCGCGCGGCACGCACCAGGCGGAACCCCGGATCGCTGACCAGCGGCGTACCGGCGTCACTGACCAGCGCCAGCGACTCGCCGGCCTGCAGGCGCGACACCAGCCGCTGCGCCAGCGCCTCCTCGTTGTGTTCGTGCAGGGCCACCAGCGGCTGCTGGATGCCGAAATGGGACAGCAGCTGGCCGCTGCGGCGGGTGTCCTCGGCACAGATGGCCGCCACCGAGCGCAGCACCTCCTGCGCGCGCGGGCTCAGATCGGCCAGGTTGCCGATCGGGGTGGCGACGACGTACAGGGTTGGGACACTCATTTCAGCGGTACTCACGGGGCAAGGGTAGAATCGTAGCGTGTACCCGGCCAAGGCCGCTGCCCTCATCGCATGGACCCGATCATGAACAAGCCCGCCGCACGGATCTCCGCCCTGTCGTTGTCGCTGATGCTGCTGGCCGGTTGTGCCACCACCAGCCTGACCAGCACCCCCGATTCGCCGGCCCAGGGCCAGGCGCTGGCGCTGATCGAACAGGGCAAGCCGCGCGACGCCGCACTGCAGCTGGAAGGCCTGGCCGCCACGCTGCGTGGCGGTGCCCGCAGCAACGCACTGGCCGATGCGGCCTGGGCCTGGCACCTCGCCGGTGACAGTTCCCGCGCGCGCAGCCTGCTCGGCCAGCTCACCGCCCGCCAGCTGTCCGGCGCCAGCCTGCAGCGCTACCAGCTGACCAGTGCCGAGCTGGCCCTGGCCGACAAGCAGCCGGCGCAGGCGCTGGCCCTGCTGAAGGACCATGGCGACAACGTGCTGCCGGCCCTGCGTACGCGCTGGTACCTGGCCCGTGCCGGCGCCCTGCAGGGCACCGGCGATGCCTTCGGCGCCGCCACCGAGCGCGCCCGCGCCCATGCCAGCCTGACCGGCAGTGCGCGCAGCGATAACCAGGCCGCCATTGCCGGCCTGCTCGGCACCCTCGACGACGCCACCCTGCGCAGCCGCGCCGCCGCCCTGCCGGCCAACGACCCGCTCTACAACTTTGCCGGCCGCGCACTGATCGCGCGTGGCCTGCCGCTGCCGCGCCCGTTCGACCGCGATGGCGCGGCCCAGTTCGACACCAGCAAGCGCCCGCCGGCGATGAGCGACGGTTACCGCCCGCCGGCCAAGCTGGCCGTGCTGCTGCCGCTCAGCGGCCGCCTGGCCACCGCCGCACAGCCGGTGCGCGATGGCCTGTTGAGCGCCTACTACGGTGAAAGCCGCCGCCGCCCGGACATCAACTTCTTCGACACCGCCGGCACCCCGGCCGGTGCCCTCGCCGCCTACGACAAGGCCGTTGCCTCCGGTGCCGACTTCGTGGTCGGCCCGCTGGGCCGCGACGAAGTGGACGCGGTGTACGGCCGCCAGCAGCTGCAGGTGCCGGTGCTGGCCCTGAACCGTGGCAAGGACGCACCGCCGGCCGGCAGCGCCGGTTTCTCGCTGGCACCGGAAGACGATGGCATCGTCGCGGCCGAGTACCTGCGCGGCCGCGAGCGCGGCAAGGCGCTGGTGATCAACAGCGCCGACGACACCGGCCGCCGTGCCGCCGCCGCCTTCGCCCAGCGTTTCGCCCAGCGCGGTGGCCAGGTCGTGGCCACGGTCGGCGTCAGCGATGCGGTGGGCGACGTCAGCGCCCAGGTGCGCAACGCCGGCCAGGTCGATGCCGTGTTCCTCGCCGTGCGTGCGCCGCAGGCCCGCCTGCTGGCGCCGCAGCTGGCGCTGGCCGGTGCCGGTGGCGCGACCCGCGTCGGCACCTCGCAGCTGACCGTCGGCAGCGGCAAGGTGGAAGAAGACGTGGCGCTGGACGGCATCGTCTACCCGAACGAAGCCTGGAACGTGCGCAGCGTGTCCGGCCTGCCGTCGGCCAGCCAGGTGGCCAGCACCCTGCCAAGCGCACGCGGTGCGGCCGGCCGCCTGTTCGCCTTCGGTGCCGACGCGTGGAAGATCACCGCCTACCTGGACAAGCTGTCCAACGAAGGCGGCCTGGACGGTGCCACCGGCACCCTGTTCCTGGACAGCAATGGCAACATCCTGCGCCAGCCGGCATGGTCGACCTTCAGTGGCGGCCGGCCGATGCCGATCGTCGGTGGTCGCTGAGCGCAGCCAACGGGGCTCGGCGGTGGAAGCCGCCGCCGAGCAGCACCTGCAACTGGCCGGACTGCGGCCGCGTGCACGCAACGTGCGCTATCGCGGCGGTGAACTGGACCTGGTGATGGACGATGCCGGCACCGTGGTGTTCGTGGAAGTGCGCTACCGTGCGCGATCGGATTTCGGCGGTGGCGCCGCTTCGGTCGATGCGCGCAAATGCCGGCGCCTGGCGCATGCCGCGCAGCTGTACCTGCAGGACCACCCGGCGCTGGCCAATGCGCCCTGCCGCTTCGATGTGGTCGAGGCCACCGGCGAGCCGCCGCAGCTGCATTGGCTGCGGGATGCGTTCCGATTGGATGACTGCTGATGGTTACTCTTTGCCGGCCAGCGGCCGGCACTACCCGTCGGACCTGCAGCCGGCCAGCGGCCGGCACTACCCGTCGGGCCTGCAGCCGGCCAGCGGCCGGCACGACCATGGTGCGTGACTGATGCCGTCGATCATGACCCATGCCGCGGTGCCGCTGGCGCTGTGGTGCGCCGCTGATCGTGGCCGCATCCCACCACGCCTGCTGGCGGCCGGCGTGATCGCAGCGATGCTGCCCGATGCCGATGTACTGGCCTTCGCGCTGCATATTCCCTATGCGGATGCCTTCGGCCATCGCGGCGCCAGCCATTCACTGCTGTTTGCCAGCGTGCTGGCGGCATTGGCCGCGGTGTTGGCGTTCTTGGGTAGTCGCCGACCTTGGTCGGCGGTTTCGTGCCAACCAAGGTTGGCACCTGCCAAGGCAGGGCCAACGGTGGCATCGACCGTACAAGCCGCTGTATTCGTCTTCGTATGCGCGGCCAGCCATCCCTTGCTCGATGCGATGACCTCCGGTGGCCTCGGCGTCGCGCTGGCCTGGCCGTGGAGTGAACAACGCTTCTTCGCACCGTGGCGACCGATCCGGGTTTCACCGTTTGCCCCGCAATTCTTCAGCGCGCGCGGCCTGGCTACCCTGCTCTCCGAACTGCGCTGGGTGTGGCTGCCGCTCGCCGGCGCCGTTGTCGCCTGGAAACTGATCCAACCCGCTCCTGCTGCCCCGCGAGATCCGTCATGAGTACCGCACTGCCTGCTGCCCTGGTTGCCGAACTGTCCGCCCTGCTGGGCGCGGAGGGCTGGCGCATGGATGACAGCGCGCTGGAGGCCAACGCGCAGGACAACTCATGGCGCCGCCAGCGCCCGGCGGCGGTGGCACTGCCGGCCGACATCGAACAGGTGCAGGCACTGGTGCGCGCCTGCCGCGTGCATGGAGTGGCCCTGGTCGCGCGCGGTGCCGGCACCGGCACCACCGGCGCCGCCGTCCCACAACCGGGCAGCATCGTGCTGTCGTTCACCCGCATGGACCGCATCATCGAGATCCGCGCCGGTGATCGCTGCGCAGTCGTGCAGCCGGGCGTGCTCAATGGCACCCTGCAGCAGGCCCTGGCCCCGCACGGCCTGTTCTGGGCACCGGATCCTTCCAGCGCGGAGATCTGCAGCATCGGCGGCAACCTGGCCTGCAATGCGGGCGGCCCGCGCGCGGTGAAGTACGGCACCAGCCGCGACAACGTGCTGGGCCTGGTGGCGGTGACCGGCACCGGCGAGGTGATCCGTTGCGGTGGTGCCTACACGAAGGACGCCACCGGCTACGACCTCACCCATCTGCTGGTGGGCAGCGAAGGCACGCTGGCACTGATCGTGGAAGCCACGCTGAAGCTGACCCCGTTGCCGGTCAGCCAAGCCGGGCTGCGCGTGCTGTACCGCGATGCCGATGCCGCCGCCGCCGCCGTATCACGCTTGATGTCGCAGCCTGTTGTGCCGACCCGCCTGGAGTTCATGGACGCGCGCAGCCTGGAACTGCTGCGACTCAATGGTGCTGACGTGCCGGAGGCCGGTGCGATGCTGCTGGTCGAGGCCGATGGCGACCACGACACCCTGCCCTATCTGCTGCAGGCCCTGGCCAGCGCCGCCGAAGGCGAGGGCATGATCGAACTGGACGTGGCGATGGAAGGCCGAGCGCGCGACCAGTTGTGGGCGGCGCGCAAGGCACTGTCGCCTGCGCTGCGCAGCGTGGCGCCGGGCAAGATCAATGAAGACGTAGTGGTCCCGGTGTCGCGCATTCCGGAGCTGGTGGCCGGCGTGCAGGCGCTGGCACGCGACTACACGCTGACCATCGTCACCTTCGGCCATGCTGGCAATGGCAACCTGCACGTCAACATCCTCTACCACCCGGACGATGCCGACGAGAACGCACGCGCGCAGGCCGCGCTGCCAAAGATCTTCGCGCTGACGCTGGCGCTGGGTGGCACGCTGTCGGGCGAACACGGCATTGGCCTGGCCAAGCGCGATTTCATGGCGCAGGCCTTCACCCCGGAAACGCTGGCGACGATGCGCGCGATCAAGGCCGCGCTGGACCCGGACGGCATTCTCAACCCGGGCAAGGTGCTGCCGGCGGCATAGACCGAACGCTCTCCTGCAGAGCCGGGCCGTGCCCGGCTGCTCTCCCTCCAGATCGCACAAGCCGAGCTTGGGCTCGGCGCTACACCGTCTTGTCGGCTGCGATATCGATCAGGGTCTGCCGGAAGCTGGGCAGCAGCACGCGGTTGCCATGGCCACTCAGGTGATCGTTGTCGAAGAACAGCGGTTCGCCCTCTTCCACCGCCGAACAGGTCTGCGGCCCGCACAGCAGCGGCAGCGGATCCCATACGGTCAGTGAAGGGTAACGTGCCGCCAGGTCATCCAGCAGTGCCATCTGCGGCACGCGCAGCATTTCCAGATCCGCACGCGGCATGCTCAGACCGCCGGCACACGCCGGATTGCGGCGGTTGAACCAGTCCGAACAGCGGTACGCACCGGCCTTGAACAATGGCAGCGGTGCATCGATCACCACGTGTACGCCCAGCTTCTGCAAACGCCCCAGCACGCGATCGGCTTCGTCGCGTGCCGCCTGTGCATGCGCCGGCGTGCGCTCGGCCAGCAGCTGTTGATAGATCGGCTGTGCGTCCTGCTGCTGCCAGTCGAAGCCGCGCAGTTCCGGCATGCGCAAGGCCGCCAGCAGCACGATGTCACCCGGGCGCGCCTCGCGTTCGATGGTCGACAATGTGTCTTCAATGAAGTCCTGGCAGTCGGCCGGGCTGGCCCGCAGCAGGTTGACGAAGCTGCAGCCGCCGCGATCCTGCTGGCGCACCTCCATGCCGGTCTGCCGCGCGACCATGCTGGTCATGGTGCGATACGCCGCCGCGTGCGAATCACCGGCCACGAACAGGCGCCGCCCTTCGAGCGCCGGCGCACGCACCGGCTCCAGCGGGCGCCACGCGGGGTAGCGGCGCGCCTGCCATGCGTAGCCGTCGCGGGTGACGCTGAGCGAGACCTGCTCGTGGTACTCCACCGTGGCCCAGGCGCCGGCACCGCACAGCGCCACCAGCGGAAACGCCATCGCCAGCACCTTGGCCGGTGCCAGCCGCAGCAGCGGCGCCGCAGTGCGCAGCGGGCGCTCGATGACGTGGTAGGACGCGGCCGACACCGCCAGCAGCAGCACCGGATACAGCCACAGCGCGACGCCATGCAGGCCATACGTCCAGCGCAGCAGCACCAGCAGCGGCCAATGCCACAGGTACAGCGAATAGGACAGCCGGCCCAGGTAGGCCAGCGGTGCGCAGCCCAGCGCACCGGCGATGCGCGATCTCCCCGCTGTCGACACGCTCGCCAACAACAGCAGGGTACCGGCCACGGCGGCCAGCACACCCGGTACTGGCATCGCCAGCTGCGGGGCAATCACCACGCCTGCGGCCAGCAGCGCCAGCCCGGCCACTGCAACCGCGTCACCGTTCCGGCCCGGTGTACGCGTACGCATCCACTGGTACAGCAGCGCGCCCGCGGCCAGCTCCCAGAACCGCGCCGGCAGCAGATAGAACGCTGCCGCCGGTGCCGTTTGCGCCTGCCAGCCCGCCCACGCCAGCGACAGCACGGTGAGCACCGGCAACAACCAACGCGACCACGGCCAGCGCTCACGCCCGCGCAGCCACGCGAAGAACAACAGCGGGAAGACCAAGTAGAACTGCTCCTCCACGCCCAGCGTCCATGTATGCAGGAACGGATTGAGTTCAGCACCGGGTGAGAAGTAATCGTCCTGCTGGCCAGCCAGTACGATGTTGCTCAAGCCGACCAGCGCGGCCCAGCCGGTCTGGTCGAACTGCTCATTGCGCCACGCGCGGGGAATGAACAACGCCGACAGCACGAAGGTGGCCATCAGCATCACCAGCAGCGCCGGCAACAGGCGCAGCACGCGACGCCGGTAGAAGTCGAGCAGCATCGCGCCCAGCGACGCATGGGTGCGCGAGGCCAGCGACTGGCTGATCACGAAGCCGGACACCACGAAGAACAGGTCCACCCCGGTGAAGCCACCGGGCAGCCAGGTGGCGTTGGTGTGGAAGAGGACGACGGCCAGCACCGCCAATGCGCGCAGGCCATCGATGGCGGCGTTGTGGGAACGTTCGGCAAGGAACACGCGGGCAACCAGAAGCGAGCAATTGGCCAGCATCGCCACCTTCGCCGCAGTCATTCAATGGTCAATTGCGACAGAGCTGGGCATCGTTCAGGTCCGGTCACAGCGCGACGCGGTTGTAGAGCCGAGCCATGCTCGACTGCCCTACCTTCATTCGGCTCCACAGCAGCAACTGGGGGTCAGAGCCCATTGCCTTGGCAATGGGATCCGACCCCGCTTCACGCGCTTACCAGGCCATGCGCAGGCCCAGCTGGCCGCCCACGTTGCGGTAGCCATGATCGCCGCGCTGCACGCTCATGCCACCCCACGCGCCCCAACGCTGGCCCAGCCTCAGCTCGGCACCGGCCTGCACTTCATAGCGGTTGCGCGGCACGTCCGCACCCAGCGTGTCACCGTTGAACCGCAACGTGCTGCTGCCGCTGCCACGCAGCCAGTTCACGCCCAGGTACGGCTGCACGGAGTTGCCGGCGGCCGTGCCATGGCCGAACACACGCACGCCCAAGCGCCCGCTCAGGCCACCGGCGTCGGCGTGGTCAATCACCGTGGCGTTGCTCTCCACGTGGCGATCGGCGCGGAAATCGACATGGCTCAGCTGCAGCTGCGGCTGCACGTACAGCGCGCTGGCGTGGCCCTGCCACACGTTGAAGGTGTAGCCGGACTCCAGTGACGCACTGGTCATGCGCGAGTCGTAATGCTCCGGCGCCAGGCCGATGCCCTGCACGCGGTTGTCGAAGCGGCCGTGCTGCAGGGCGGCGTCCACATACGCGCCTCGCGTGCCGTCCGCTTCCTGCATCCAGGTGCCGTACACACCCACCGCGCTGCCACGCACCCGGCCCTTGGCGCTGTAGCCGGTCAGATCGGACACCGCGCTGCTGTCGGCGCGGCCGCTGCCCAGCATCACACCGGCAACCGCATTGCCACGCCGCAGCAGGTCAGCACCGATCTGCAGCACCGAGGTGGTGCCATCGATCGACAGTTGGCCGCCGACCGCGCTGAAATCCGCCTGCTGCCGGCCCACGCGTGCCCAGGACTGGCGCGCGCCGCCCATCGAACGCGCGCCATTGCGCTCGTGCATGCGGTGCGCGAACAGGTTGATCGCCGCCGACTGGTTGGCCAGGTAAGCCCCCGCTTCCGGGCGCAGCACCGGCGGCGGCAGGATCGGATTGACTGGATCGACCGGGTCCAGCGGATCCACAGGGTCCGTCGGATCGATCGGATCCGGGCCAGGATCGACCGCGCATCCCGGCGCAGCCGGGTTGTCCTGGCAGACATCGAACCACTGCGAACGCAGGTACCAGTTACCATCGGAAGGATCGGCCAGGCCCCCCTGGAACAGGAAGTACTCATACGATCCGCCCACCGCGCGGCCGCTCAGTGCGTAGCTCGCCAGCGACGCGCCGTCGATCTCGATCAGCGGGATGCCATCCACCGTCGGCGCGCCCACGCCACCGATGTTCTTCACCGCGATCAGCGCGTCGCCGGAGGTGTCACCGCGCACGTGCAGGCGGTCCATCGCGCTGTCATCGCCGGCCAGCGCCCCCTGGAACAGGAACGTAGCCCCTTCGCTATGCAGGTCGCCGTCCACGGTGAGCGCATTGAAGCGACCACTGCCGTCAGACAATGCCACGCCACTGTTGAGCACCTGCAGTTCGCCCACCGTGGCGTCACCGGTCAACGTCCACTGGCTGCCGCTCTCGATGGCCATCGTCTGCACCAGATCCGACGAACCCTGCCAGAGCGATCCATTGGCCAGGCGCACATGTACGTCGGACAGCGGAACCAGCCCCGCATCCTCGTCCTCCGGCGTGAGGACGATGTCGCCCACCAGCTGCGAGCCACCGTCCAGTGCCACATCGAAGCGCCCGGCCACTGCCGCATCCAACGCCAGCGCGATGCCATTGCCGCCCGATACCACCGCTCCGTTGGACAGGATCAGGCCCGGCTCGCGGCTGCTGCGCAGCCATACGCCACCATGCTGGGCGCTCACCAGCGAGCCGCCGTCGATGCGCATCTGACCGTTGTCATTGATCACCGCCGCCCACGCGCCCTCGCCTTCGGTGCGTACATGGGTGTTGCTCAACGTCATTTCACCGGTCCCGCCAGACAGCACACCGTGCGAGTTGATGCCGGTGGTGCGCACCACGCTGTCGGCCAGATGCACGGTGCCGCCCAGTCGCGCGATCGCACCGATGGCGCCATCGCCGTCGGTCAAAATAACGCTGTCACCCACCTCGGCCAGCGGTTGCCTCCCGCTCCCTCCTTCTGCATACAGTCCGTGCCCGTTCTGGCCGCGGGCATGCAACTGGCTGGACGTAATCCGCGTCGTCCCGCCGTACAGCGCGACGGCCTGCCAACGGTTGCCCTCGGCGGTGATCTGCGAGCCCTCGATATCCAGCTCGCCTTCATTCATCAGCCGGACACCGATGCCATTGCGCGTGGTGATGGTCGATCCGACGACACTGGCGTTGCCATCACGCTGGTTGACGTCAATACCAATGCTCTCACTGCGCAACTGGCTGTTGCGCAGGGCCAGTTCAGTTCCTTCGGTCATGATGATGCCGAAGTGTCCGTAAACATCGACGCCATCGAGCAGCAGCGTCCCGCCGGAGCCCGTCGCGAAGCTGATCGCGCTGGCGTGATCCCCACCTGTGTGGATACTGCCCCCTCGCATCTCAACGTCTCCGACGACATAGAGTCCCTGGCCGGAACGCCCGTGGGTCAGGTTGATGTCCACATCCTCCAGCAGCAGCTTTCCAGTACCGGCCAGCACACCGCCTGCACCTGCACCTGTCCCGTTGATCTGAACCGAACGCAGGTGCACGTCGGCCCCGTCCTGCAGCCATGCGCCGTAGCCGTCACCGTGCATGTCGATGCGGACATGCTCCGCCGTCAAGCTGCCACCGCGCACTTCCAGACCATTGGACTGGCTACCCTTGACCTCGATGACGGCACCTTTCACATCGGCCGCCCCCCCCTGCACGAAGACACCATGCGACAAGCTACCTTGCGTGGTGATGCTGACGCGATCCAGGACCAGTTGGCCGCCCAGGGCCTCTGCCCCATTCGACACCCTGCCTTCGGTCTGGATGCGCGTGTCAACCAACTCGATATGCCCGCCATTGGCGGCAGAGACCCCCGCCGCACCCGAGCCTGTCGTCAGTATGCTGCCTTGCTGCAACGCAATCTTGCTGCCCGCATCCTCCGCCCGCGCCGCGGCGGCGCGCATGCCGTCCGTACGAAGATTGACCGCACCGGTTGGAACAATGGTGCCTCCATTGAGTGCGTGGAAGGCATAGCCAGCCGGGTTGCCAGGCTCCACCGGCTCGGTCGTGGCATAGTCGCCGGCCGCAGGCGTCTGTTCGTCACCGTCGGCGACGACCTGTTGTGCGTGCGCGGTGGAAGTGGCGGCGAGTATGGCTGTCAACGCCAGTGCCAAGGAATCGTGGCGGGGGAAGTGGTCGTGCATGGCATGTCTCTGGGGAACTGCCTTACATGCTCGGTGTCTGCAGCGCTCTCGGACATCGAATGATTTGCAGTCTGCGCAGGTGCGACCGTCTGCCGCAGTTTCATGAACGCATGCAGTTCGATGAGAGGCGGAAAGCCGGCTTTACAACTATTTGCATGGCTCCGGGGCAGGGGGAGCGCAAGACTGGGCTCATTGCAGACACGCGCTGTCGCAAAAGCCCCTATCACATCGTCTTCACGCTGCGTGCGCGTAATACGCACACGCATGAACAGGGGGTCGCTTTCACCGCAGTGCGAAGTCCAATTCGTTTCCGCCTATGAGGACCTTCCGATGCGTCATCACTACCGCTTTCCCCGACCCGCCCTTCGGCCGTTGGCTCGCAGCCTGCTGGTGGCAATGGCCTTGGTGCCAGCAGCCACCGTCGCCGCGGGAGATCTGGATAACGAACACAAGATTGTGGGATCGGGCGACCCTGTCGAAGAGTGGACGCTGCGGAACTGGTCGCTGCTTCGCGTTCAAGGTGGCGAGACGAATGCGATCCAAGCCAACAATTCCGACGTACTGGCACTCGATGCCATCGTCCGTCGCAGTGGCACCCACCAGGTCGCAATCGACCTCAGCGGGGACTCTTCTCTGCAACTCGGCACCAGCACCGTGCGCGGTGGCGGTATCCGTGTCAGTGGTTCATCAAACGCCCATCTGATCGGCAGTCGCATCCTGGTCACCGCCGCAGACGGCCTGTCACCCACTGAATCACTCAGCATCGGCCTCTCGATGGGTGGCACGCCGGCCAGCGCACCGCTGCCCGGTGCATGGGCCATCATCGATTCCACCTACATGCGGGTGGAGGACACTACCGCCGGCGATGATATTGCCAGCGGCCTGGGCGTGCGCATGCAGAACGGCAAGATCAGCATCATCAACGGGTCGCGCATCGATGCAGACAACGTGGGCGTGCTGATGATTGGCACGCGCAACACCCCCGACACGCTGCAGCTCGCCGTGGACGGCTCCACGATAGCGTCTGGCCGCGGCGCCGCCATCCGTGTAGCGGCCGACCAGCCCGCCGACTTCGTCATCAACGTCAGTAACGGCGCTCAGCTGCACGGCGGCAACGGCAACCTGCTGCAGGTCGATTCCCGCAGCGGCAGCGCTACGCCGGGTGCCAGCCACGTGACCTTCAACGTGGATGATGCTCGGATTGCAGGCAATGTCAGTTTCGACGCAGCTACTGTCGACGGCACCCTCGATGTCTTCCTGCGCAACAAGGCGCAGATCGATGGCCGCTTCCTCAACGTCACCTCGGCCAGCATCGAAAGCGACAGCACCTGGCTGATGACCGGCGACAGCAATGTCGGCCACCTGGCGCTGGGCAGTACCGGCACGGTGGCGCTGGGCAATGGCAGCACGTTCAACACGCTCAGCGTGGATACCTTCGACGGTGCCGGCGGCACCCTGCTGTTCAACACCCAGCTGGGTGACGACAGCTCGGCCACCGACAAGCTGATCATCAAGGGCGATGCCAACGGCCAGGCCAACGTGCGTGTGCTCAATGCCGGTGGCGCGGGCGCGAAGACCGACAAGGGCATCGAGCTGATCCGCGTGGGCGGTGCGTCCAATGCGCAGTTCGACCTGCAGGGCCGCGCGGTGGGCGGTCAGTACGAGTACTTCCTGTTCAAGGACGCCACCAACGGCGGCTGGTACCTGCGCTCGGAGCTGGCCGGCACGCCGGACCCGTGCGTGGTGGATCCCACGCTGCCAGAGTGCACGCCGGTCGATCCGGTGGACCCGGTCGATCCCATTGATCCGATCGACCCGACGCCAGTGCTGCGCCCGGAGGCCGGCGCCTACCTGGCCAACCAGTTCGCGATGGACCAGCTGCTGCGCCACGGCTGGCGCGACCGCCAGGGCGGCAACACCTCCGCCGTTGATGGCGTGCGTGGCTGGGCCCGCGTGGACGCTGCGCAGAGCAAGCTGTCGGCGGTGGAGGACCAGCTGGACCTGCGCGTGGACCGCTCGCGCCTGCAGCTGGGTGCGGACATCGGCGTGTTCGACAACGGCCAGGGCCGCGTCGGCGTGATGGGTACGTTGGCCAAGGCCGATGCCACCTCGCGTTCGCAGCTGACCGACTACAGCGCACGCGGCAAGGTCAACGGTGGCGCGCTGGGCGTGTACGGCAACTGGAGCAACGATGCACTGTATGTGGATGCCAGCGTGCAGCGCGGCCAGTTCCGCAACCGCGTGCAGGGCGAAGGCCTGGCCGAGGAACGCTACGACTCGGACATCTGGCAGTCGTCGCTGGAAGCCGGCTACCGCATTGGCATCGGCCAGATCGGCGGCACCGCGCTGAGCCTGCAGCCGGAGCTGCAGCTGGTCTACACCGACGCCAACACCGATCGCCACGAAGAAACCAACGGCACGGTGGTGCGCAGCCTGGGCGACAGCGGTCTGTCCGGCCGCGTGGGCCTGCGCCTGCAGGGCGAAGGCCGCAGTGCCGCCGGTGCGTCGGTCAGCCCGTATGTGGTGGCCAACTGGTACCGCGATGGGGCCAGCAACGGCATGACGTTCGATGATGAAGCGCTGAAGGCCAGCGTGCCGCGCAACCGCTACGAGCTCAATGCCGGTGCGCGCGTGGACTTCCGTTCCGGCCTGAGTGCGTGGGGTGGCTTCGGCGTGATGCGCGGTGACCATGGTTACCGCGAAGCGACGGCCAATCTGAGCATGTCGTACAAGTGGTGAGGTAGAAGCGCGTTCTACTTTCTGTAGAGCCGAGCTATGCTCGGCTGCTTCTCGATGAGATTGTGATGAGCCGAGCGCTGGTTCGGCTCTACACGAATGTCGTGATTGCCACGCTGTGGCGTGCGCCGCACGATTGCAACGCTTTCGAACTTTCCAACAATTCTCATTGGCAGCATTGGCGCTTCATGCAAATCATGTAGCGCCACCGACAACGGGTGGCACGGGCTTCCAATCCCGTTGGGTAACTCTGTTGTTTACGCTTGCCTGCCGGCGTCACCCTTTCCTTGTTGGGTGGCGTCGGCAGGCATTCTGTCCGCGCACCTATGGCGGGCGGTGCGTGGGGGCCTCGTGCCCGCCGGCGTTTCGCAGAGCTACCACCGGTATTGGAACCACGCACCGTCCGCCACCCCGCTGTTAAGCAGGGTGGCCCCTTGCCGCTTGCACAAGGACGCCGTCATGACCGCTTCCCCCTACCCGCACCTGTTCGCCACCCTGGGCGAGGCCGCCGCGCGCCTGCCCGATGACCTGGCCCGCACGCTGGAAGACACCTTCGTTGCGCTGCAGACCGGCAACAGCCCTGGCGCCATCACCCTGCAGGCCTGCCTGCAGTACATCCGCCAGGGCGATGCCGCCGATGGCCAGCCGTGGCCCGGCAGCAACCGTACACCCGGGCAGCGCCTGGCCTTGGCGCGCATCGACCGCGCCAATGCGGGGCTGAGTTTCCTGCTGGAACTGCTGCACGCCACCGAACGCGTCCGCGTGGACGGGGATATCGACCAGCACATGGATGACGGCGCGCGCGAAGGGCTGTTGCTGGCCTGCCGTGGGCTGGCCGAGTATGTGGATGTGCAGTTGCGGGCGGTATGACAACCCGCAACCGCAGCCTGTTCAATCGTAGAGTGCAGTCACGGTAATGGCCGTCTCCACGGCACCCGCGTTGACGCCGCTGGTCGTGGGCAGGTAATAGCCCGCGCGCAGCGTATAGCTGGCCGTGGCGCCGGTCACGGGTACTTCAATACCGGTATCGCCCTTCTTCAGGTAGACGTTGCCCGAGGCCCCGGCCAACAAGGCGACCGAAACGCCTCGTGCCGGATCGGTGCTGGCCGTGTTCTTCCAGCGCTGCGCATCACCATCGGCCGCGATGCCGTCGAAGGACAGCGTGGCTTTGGCAACACCGATGCAGCCAGTGAAGTTCAACGTGCCCTGCTTGAGCAGGTTGTCACCCACCTTCAGCTCGTCGGCCTTCACGTTGTCCAGGGTGATGGCCGGTGCCGTCAGCGTACAGGTGCCGGGCAATACGCGACCGGAAATGGTGAGCGTGGCCGCCGCAGCGCTGCCGAGCGGCACGACCAGTGCCAGAAGGGTGAAAGAGGGTAGCAGCAGGCGTTTCATCGGGTACTCCAGGAGATCAGTAGACGGGGAGGTCGGCCGTTGCCGATTGGGGTGAGGTCGCCAAGGGCTGGCAGATGCCCTGCGACCAGGACGGGCCGTAGGCATCGGGCGCGTCGGGTAGTTGATAGACCAGGCGGCAGCGCTGCGGGCCGTCCGGATCGACGATCAGCGCGCCTTCGGGCGGTGCGCCACGCAACTGGATGACGCCGCCCTGCCCCACCGCGCCGGCGGGCGTGCCGTCCTCGCGCTGCACGCGCGCCGCAAACGGCAAGGGCTGGCCCAGTGCATCGGTGGCATCGATGAACAAGGTGTGCTCGCGGCGCACCTCGAACGGCACGCGCACGATGCCGCCGGCGGTGGGCGCAACACGCTGCGAGGTCTGCAGCAGTTCCACCTCCAGCGGCAGCCCCGAAGGGTCCAGATCGATGCGATTCCAGCGATAGGGGCTGACGTGCGGCAACAACGCGTAGCCATTGCGTGCCACGCGGATATCCACACCCGTGCCCACCTGCGCGCCCTCTGCGCCCGGCGCATGCACCAGCACGAAACCGTCGCCTGCCGGTGGCCCCATGTTCAGGCCGCCGGCGTGCGCCACCAGCGTACCGGAGGCACTGAGTGTCTGGCTGCTGTGGCCGCTCGCCCGGCTGTAGGCCGCGTTGACGTTGGCGTAGCGGCCCTGGTAGTCCAGATAGGCGCTGCTGCTGGTTCCACTGCGGCCCTGCACGCTGGACACCGAATAGTTCAGCGCGCGCCGCTCGCCGAGGTACCCACTCACGCCTGCCTGCACCTGCTGACCGCCACTGGCGTGACTGATCCGGGTGCTCACCCGCGGGGCGTTTCCGGTGCGTCCCAGCGGCATGCTGAGGGTGAATGCATAGCGTGTGTCGGGCCGGCCACTTCCCAGCCGATAGCGCTGCACGGAAACACCATAGTTGGCCAGGCCGACTGTGCCGTTGAAGCCGAACTGGAAGTCGGTCTGCCGCTGTGCAGTGTCCCAGTACGCTACGTGCCCGCCGTTGAGGAACAGCTGGCCGGCCGTGCCCAGGCGCTGGGACAGGTTGGCCTGGTAGCGCTGCCGCGCACGCCCGGCGTAGCCCCAGTCGTCGGCCGCCGCGCGCGCTACATCGTTCAGGGTGAGGAACCCCTGCGTGCTGTAGCGATAGGCGGCAAGACCGACGTTGGTCCCCGTGCGCGAGACGTAGCGCTGGTAGTTCAGGCGCAGGCTGCTGCCGGCGACTGCAGGGCGTCCGTGCAGCTGCGCCTGCGAGTGGGTGACATCGGCGCCAATGGCGCCCCATCGCGAGTTGACTGCAGCACCGGCGATGACCGCCCGATAGCCCTGTGCGACCTGGATGCCGCCCAATGCCGTGAGGTGATTGCTGAGACCGCGCGCATACGTACCCTCGGCGAAGCGCAGCGCGGTGACGTCGTTGCCAACGTCCCGCAGCGCGCCGGCACTGGCACTGAATCGGGAGCTGCCTTCGCGCAGGGCCTGCGGCACCGCGGAGAAGCTCACGTTGAAGCGCTGGCTGCGCCCGTCGGCTTCGGTAACGACGACCTCCAGGTCGCCGCCATAGTTGGTCGGGTACAGATCGTCGATGACGAACGGCCCGGGCGCTACGCTGACTTCATGGATGACGATGCCGTTCTGCTGGATGCTGACCAGGGCGTTGCCTTCGGCGATGCCGCGCACGGCCGGTGCGTAGCCACGCAACGAGTCGGGCAGCATGCGCTCGTCGGTATACAGGCGGGCCCCGGTGAAGGCCACGCTGTCGAACAGTTCGCCGCCGGTATGGCCCTCACCCAGCAGCAACTGGCTGTTGATGGCCGGCAGATCGCGTTGCAGGTGGCTGCTGATCGTTCGATAGCGGGTTCCCTGCGTGCCGTGGCTGAACGCACCGCGATGGCGCGCGCGCCAGTGGCCCAGGTTGAACCCCCCGTTCAGGCCTACGTAGCTGCTGTCGCGGGTGTCGCTGCGGTAGTGGTTGGCGGTGTAATTGACGAAACCGGCGGCAATGCCGGGATCGCGCTGCTCGGCCATCACGTGGCCGCGGGCAGCGCGTTCCTGCATCGCCTGCGGCACGGTCAGCAACAACTGCAGGCTGCTGTCGTCGAAGGTGGCCGTGGCGCCCGGCACAACCGTCGGCAGATCGATACAGCCGGTATCGACGGCGTCTGCGCGGACCACCTGCAGCCGTTCCGCACGCAGCTGCAATGCGTCCAGCAGGCCATCCGGCAGGCAGGGGCGTGCGCTGGCGTGTCCGTCCGGGACCACGAAGCGGATATCCCGGGTCTGCTCAAACTGGCCGTTGATCCAGACATCGACCCGGTGCAGACCGGCCTCGACCGGATTGCCCTGCGCATAGCGGCGCATATCGATGGCCTGCCCACCCACCAGGAAACCTTCGCTGAACTCGATGGCGGGCGCGGCAACAGCGGCGCCAGGAACCGAGAGGGACAGCGCCGCTGCAATGGCACGCGGCAGGCGGCAGCGCTCGCGTGCGCGCGTGAAGGATCGAAGGGTGGTCATGACAGGTGGTGTACGAAGGGACGTCGCGCAAGGCCGCGCGGTGGCAGCGACAGGAAGGAACGCGCGTGCATCAGTAGTAGTCGGCAAGCAGCGATACTTCGCTGCGGATGGTCCCGGTGCGCAGTTCTGCAGGCGTGCGCTGGTAGCGGGCACTGAACGGAACCGACATGACCGTGCCCGTGGTGGTGCCATAGCTCCACGGCTGCTGCATGCGCACGGGTGCTCCAGCCTGCAACACCTGCAGTGCAACGCCTGCCGTCGTGCTTTCCGGCGCAGGGGCCAGGATGTCGCCGGTGTTGGCAGCATCGTGCACGTCGCGCATCTCCAGCACCAGCGGACGACCGCTGGCGCCACAGTTGATGGCAACGTTGAAGGCCTTTTCGCCTGCGCTCTGCTGCTGATCGAGCGTGCTGGCATCGATCGGATCCAGCGTTATGGCCTGGGGCGTTACCGCGCAGGTCTGCGCGTGGAAGCGGAAGCCCGCGCTGATGTGGTGCTTGCCGCCGCTGCCACTGAAAGTGGTAGAGACCGTACCGACAGGCATCGCTGCGACATCACGCATCGGCCCCCCGCGTGAGTAGATGGTGAGATGGACGACCACCTCCTTGCGATCACCCCAGTGCATGTCGACGGCCTGGGGAACACCATCGCGGAACGGCGTACTGCCACCTTCGACCTCTTCAAGCGGGCACTCCGCATCGTGTTCGTCGCAGGCGCCATAGGTGAAAGAGAGCACGATCAGGGGCGAAGTCGCGTTGATCTCATACGCGGGATCGAGGCCACCATCTGGATTCATGATGTCGCGCGCGTAGCGCAGGCCGTTGAACAGTGGCTGCAGCTGCGCCCTTCTGTCGGCGGGGTCGCAGACCAGGGCCAGGCGGCCGCTGGCCTGGCCAAGGAGCTGATCGGGCGCATCGACGAAGGCAACATCGAACACGCGATCGATGAACACATCGCCACTGATGGGGCGACACGCAGCGGAGGCACCCGACGCAGCAGCCAACAGTGCCAGCGCAAGGGGGAGCGTTCGTGGATTGAGATGTGCGCCGTGCATGGAGTGGCTCCGGGAGGGGGCGAAGGCAGGTGCCTGTGAGCCGAATCGCAAGTGCGGCTCGGCGGCAGCCAGTAACGGAAGGAAGCGCACAGTATTTCGCCCCACCCTGCAGCCCCATACAAAAAGTTGCATTCGCCGCCAGCAGGAAACCGTTTACAACAAGTTGCATGGTGGTTCGGCTGCGCGGCAACGACACTGCGCACCGCTCGGTGGCCCGCGGCCGCCGACGCCTCCCATTCCGCAACGAGAAGGCTTCGATGTCGATCAAACTGAACCTGCTGGCGCTGTCCGCGCTGGCGATCCTGGCTGCACCCGCTGCCCAGGCCGAACGGCTGGAAATCACCGGCGAACTGATGACCTCCACCTGCAGTGTCGGCTCCGCGGGCGGCACCATCACCGTGCCGATGGGCAAAGTGGACCTGGCGTCGGTCAACGCCGGTACCCGTGCCGGCCAGAAGAATTTCAGCATTGCCCTGGACTGCTCCGGCTCGGGTGCTGCGCAGGACGTTGGCGTGCGCTTCGGTGGCACGCCTGAAGGAAGTACCGGCAACCTGGCACTGACCGCAGCATCGGGGGCGACCAATGTGGGCGTGGCGCTGTATGACGCGGCGGGCAATCACCAGAAGATCGGTGATGACCCGACCCAGTGGGTGACCATCGCCGCCGGTGGCACTGGCCAGCTGGACTACAGCGCGTGGTATGCCTCGCCGGCCCAGAACGCTACGGCCGGCACCGCCAACGCGTCAGGCGACTTCGTGGTGCTCTACAAGTAAACGGTATCCGGCGCACGCGCACGGATGCGCGCGTGCGTCGCCTGCATGAGGTGTTCCATGAAACTCTGCCCATCGTTGTGGTTGCCGGCCCTGCTGGTCACCGCGCTTGTGCTGCCGGCGCAGGCCGCGGTAACCCTGCAAGGCACGCGCATCGTGCACGACGCCAGCAAAAGCCGCGATGTCACGGTCAAGGCCAGCAATGTGGGTGAGCAACCCGCGATGACGCAAGTCTGGATCGACGCGGGCGACAGCCATGCGCGTCCGGAGAGCGTGCGCACGCCGTTCCGACTGACGCCATCCGAGCCGCGCCTGTTGCAGGCCAAGCGGGCACAGGCCTATCGCATCACCTATGCGCCGCGGCCTTCGGAAGCGCCGCTGCCGACTGATCGCGAGTCGGTGTTCTACTTCAACCTGCTGGATATCCCGCCCAAGCCGGCCAATGCCGGCGACCGCAACCTGCTGCAGTTCGCGGTGCGCACGCGGGTGAAGCTGTTCCATCGCCCCGCCGGCCTGCCGGGCAGTGCGCGCGATGCGCCGGGCCAGCTGCAGTGGCGCATGGCGGCAGGGGCATTGCAGATCAGCAATCCCACTGCCTATCACGTGACACTGACTTCGTTGACCTTGCCCGATGGCAGCAGGGTGCCGGCGGACATGATCGCGCCCGGTGCACAGGTACGGCTGCCGCTGCCAGCCAGTGCTTCGGTGCCCAACAGCCTGACATTCCAGTGGCTGGACGACTACGGCACCACGCGCGATGCCCAGGCAAAGGTCATTCACTGATTGACGCCGGGCAATGGCTCGGCGCTACCTAGAGAGAGAAACACACAGCATGAAAAAGATGATGACTCCGCTTACCCGCTACACCCAGTTCAGCGGGCGCGCCAGCCGCAGCGAGTTCTGGTGGTTCCAGTTGTTCGTCGTGATCGCGTTGATACCGTCGAATGTGCTGGGCTTCATTGCTGGCTACACCGGTTCAGGCACGCTGGCACTGATATCGACGGGCGTGGGCGCGCTGGTGTGGCTGGCGATCATCGTGCCGATGATTGCAGTGACCGTGCGCCGCCTGCATGACACCGACCGTTCCGGCTGGTGGTACCTGCTGATGCTGGTGCCGATTGTGGGCCTGGTGGTGCTGGTGTTCATGCTGCTGCCGAGCACCCCGGGCGACAACCGCTTCGGTGCGCCGGTGCCGCATGTGTAATCGCCTCGGGGTCAGATCCCTTTGCGGCGCAAAGGGATCTGACCCCACGCCGGAAGGTTGGCACCCAGCAGTGCAGTCCTGCGGCTACGCGAAGTGCTGGTAACCGCCGTCGGCGGCTTCGCCGTCCACGTGCACGCCCTGCCCTTCGGCGATGCGGCCGATGCGGGTGAGCGGCACGTCCAGCGATTCGGCCAGGTAGTGCAGCGCATCGCGCTGGTCGGCAGCCGCGGTGAAACACAGCTCGTAGTCGTCGCCCCCGCGCAGTGCGCAGTCGCGTGCAGCGTCGCGGCCGAGCAGCTCACGCAGCGCGTGCGAGATCGGCAGCGAATCGGCATCCACATGCGCGGCCACGTTGCTGCGCGTGGCGATATGACCGAGGTCGGCCAGCAGGCCGTCGGACACATCCACCGCCGCGTGCGCGAAAGCCCGCAGGCGCAGGCCCAGGGTTACGCGCGGCGTCGGCCGCAGCAGGCGCAGGCGCAGGCTTTCGTAGTCGGCCAGCAGCGTGGCGGTGGCGATGCTCAACGCACCTTGTTGCCACAGGCGCAGCGCGCCGGCGGCATCGCCCAGCGTGCCACTGACCCAGACATCGTCACCCACCTGCGCGCGGTCGCGCCGCAGGGCCTGGCCACGCCCGACCTGTCCCATCGCGGTCACCGACAGCGACAGCGGACCGCGCGTGGTGTCGCCACCGACCAGCGCGATGTCGTGCTGGTCGGCCAGGGCGAAGAAGCCATCGGCAAAGGCCTCGATCCAGTCTTCAGATGCTTCCGGCAGCGACAACGCCAGCGTGCACCACGCCGGGCGCGCGCCCATCGCGGCCAGGTCCGACAGGTTGACCGCCAGGGTCTTCCAGCCGATGTCGAAGGCCGGGGTTTCCACCGGGAAGTGCACGCCGCTGTTGAGCGTATCGGCGGTGACCACCAGCTGTTCGTTGGCACGCGGCTGCAGCAGCGCGGCGTCGTCACCGATGCCGAGCAGGATGTCGTCGCGCTCGAGGGTACGGGCGCGGATGCGGTTGATGAGGGCGAATTCGGCCAGGGACATGGGGCGTTCCCGCTGTTGTTCGTGCCGCGCATCGCGCGGTGGGCGGTAGTGCCGGCCGCTGGCCGGCAACCTCAGGATCCCTGCAGCTGCCGGCCAGCGGCCGGCACTACCACAGGCGGGTCAGTGACCCGATTCGACCTTGCGCCATTCCACGGCGGCACGATCCAGCACGCCGTTGACGTAGGTGTGGCCGTGTTCGGAACCGAAGCGCTTGGCCGATTCGATGGCTTCGTTGATCACCACGCGGTACGGCACGTCCAGGCGGTAGCGCAGCTCGTAGGCGGCCAGGCGCAGCACTGCGCGTTCGATCGCGTCCACTTCCTCGATGCCACGGTCCAGGTACGGGCCGAGCGCTTCGTCGATGTCGCGACGGTTGTCGAGCACGCCGTGCACCAGCGCCTCGAAGTACGCCAGGTCGGCAATTTCGCGGGCCTGCTCGTGGGCAAACTGGGCGATCAGCGACTGGGCGTTGCCGCCGGAGATCTGCCAGGCGTAGATGGCCTGCACGGCACGACGGCGGGCGCGCGAGCGCAGCACCGGATCGACGCCATCGCGGCGGACGGGTTTACCGGAGGGCTTGCCCTGGGTGTTCTTGTTCATGGCAGTTGCTCCAGCAGATTGACCATTTCCAGTGCGGCGAGTGCGACTTCCTCGCCCTTGTTGCCGTGGCTGCCGCCTGCGCGGGCCTCGGCGTCTTCCACGCGTTCCACCGCTAGCACGCCGTTCAGCACCGGCACGCCGAAATCCAGCTGCACGCGCATCAGGCCTTCGGCGCAGCGGTCGGCCACGTGTTCGTAGTGGCGGGTGTCGCCACGGATCACGCAGCCCAGGGTGAGGATGGCGGCGTGTTCATGGGCGGCGGCCAGGCGTGCGGCCACCAGCGGCAGTTCCCACGCACCCGGCACGCGGATCACGTCGATGTTGGCTTCGGTGATGCCGTTGCCGGCCAGGCTCTGGCGGGCGCCAGCGACCAGCGTGTCGGTGATGCGGGCATTCCAGCGGCTGGCCAGGATGGCGAAGCGCGCCGACTCGGGAGTGCGAAGATCGCCTTCGTAGTGGCTCATATGCGGCTTGGGGAACTCGATAAGGGGGTAATTCTAGCGTGGATGGGCCCCGGCCGTGGCTGGCGGGGGCCCGCAGGGGCTGGCGACCAGCGGCCGGCACCCACCGGTAGTGCCGGCCGCTGGCCGGCAACCCCAATCACAGGGTGACCGTCTCCACCACTTCCAGGCCGTAACCGGCCAGGCCAACCTGGCGGCGCGGGGTGCCCAGCACGCGCAGCTTGCCCAGGCCCAGGTCGGACAGGATCTGCGCGCCGGCACCGTTGCGGCGCCACTGGCCCACGTCCTTGTCCTTGCCCGGCACCACCGGCGCCGGCTGCTGGCGCAGGCGGGCCAGCAGGGCTTCGCCATCGCGCGGGGCCGACAGCACCACCATCACGCCGGCGCCCTCGGCATCGATCGCACGCAGGGCATCAGTGGCGGCCACGCCGAAGTCGTCGCGGCGCCAGTGCAACAGGTCGGCCAGCGGGTTTTCCACCTGCACGCGCACCAGGGTCGGTGTTTCCGCATCCGGCGTGCCGCGCACCAGCGCGAAATGCAGGTCGTGGGCGATGCGATCGCGGTAGGTCACCAGCTTGAACGGGCCGAATTCGGTGTCGATCTCGCGCTCGTCCACGCGTTCGACGGTCTTTTCCGTGGCCAGGCGGTAGGCGATCAGGTCGGCGATGGAGCCCATCTTCAGGCCGTGCTCGCGGGCGAACACTTCCAGCTCCGGGCGGCGCGCCATGCTGCCATCCGGGTTCAGGATCTCCACCAGCACGCCGGCCGGCTCCAGCCCGGCCAGCATGGCCAGGTCGACGCCGGCTTCGGTATGGCCGGCGCGGGTGAGCACGCCGCCCGGCTGGGCGATCAGCGGGAAGATGTGGCCCGGCTGGTGCAGGTCCGACGGCTTGGCATTGGGCTTCACCGCGGTGCGGATGGTGTGCGCGCGGTCGTGGGCCGAGATGCCGGTGGTAACGCCCTCGGCGGCCTCGATGCTGACCGTGAAGTTGGTCTGGAACTGCGCGGTGTTGGCCTGCACCATCGGCGCCAGGCCGAGGTCGGCGGCGCGGGTGCGGGTCAGCGGCAGGCACACCAGGCCACGGCCGTGGGTGACCATGAAGTTGATGTCCGACGGCTTGACCAGCTCGGCGGCCATGATCAGGTCGCCTTCGTTCTCGCGGTCTTCGTCATCGACGATGACCACCATGCGGCCCTGGCGAATGTCTTCCAGGATTTCCGGAATCGGGGCGAAGTTCATGCGCGTGCTCCTTCGCCCAACAGGCGTTCGACGTAACGGGCCACCAGATCGATTTCCAGATTGACCGCGCTGCCCACGCCGGTGGCGGAGAAGGCGGTGTTGGCCACGGTGTGCGGGATCAGGGCGACTTCAAAACCTTCGTCGTCCACTTCGTTGACGGTGAGGCTGACGCCGTCCACGCAGATCGAGCCCTTCTTGGCGATGTAGCGGCGCAGCGAGGCCGGCGCGGCGAAACGCCAGCGCTGGGCCCGCGCGTCGTCGTGGATGGACAGCACCTGGCCGAGGCCGTCGACGTGGCCGCTGACCAGATGGCCGCCCAGGCGGTCGGTCGGGCGCATGGCGCGCTCCAGGTTGATGACCGCCCCTTCGCCCAGTTGGCCCAGCGTGGTCAGGCCCAGGGTCTCGGTGGAGGCATCGGCCTGGAAGCTGTTGGCGTCGAATGCGATGACGGTGAGGCAGACGCCGTTGATGGCAATGCTCTCGCCCATCTGCACGTGGTCGAACGGCAGATTCCCGACATGGAAGGTGAAGCGGACATCGCCGCCGATGGATTCGCGTGCGGCCAGACGGCCGACGCCTTCGATGATTCCAGTAAACAAGTAACGTTCTCCGCGAAAAGTGAGCGAAAAACGCCGCAAGGCAAACAGGCGGGCGCAGGGCCGCGAAGGCCCTGTGGCACCGTCTTCTTTCATCCGGACTATACCGTCGGCTCCGGCATCGGACCGGATCTGCTGACCCCCGGCCGTGGGCCGGGGCGCTCGCGGGCTCGTGCTTGCGCACCTACCGCCGGTGGGGAATTGCACCCCGCCCTGAAGACGTTTGTGTACCGGCGAACCGGCGTGGCTAGTGTACCAGCCCGGGCTGAACGGGGTGGGATGCCCGGGGTCGGATCGCTTTCCGCAGGAAAGGGGCTCTGTCCCTGGGCCTCTCGGAATCGCGGAGGGGTCAGAGCCGTTCCCCAAGGGAAAACGGATCCGACCCCGGCCACGTCTGGCCAGCCTGTGACGACGGTCTCTCGCATTTTGTAAAACTTTCATTAAAATCCGCAGCGGACGACATGAGGTCGCCACGGGCAGCTGCGATGGCAGGCCCGCCAATGGACTGAAATTCACAGGAATTCCCATGCGCAAGATCCTGATCGCGGCTGCCCTGCTGGCCGCTGCCCCGTTCTCGGCCTCGGCCGACGCCCTGAGCTACACCTACGTCGAAGGCGGCTGGACCCAGGTCCAGGTTGACGACAACGTGCTGGACGACCCGAAGGTCGACGGCGGCTACCTGCGTGGTTCGGTCGCGCTGGCCGAGCAGGTCTACGTGTTCGGTGGCTGGTCGCGCACCAGCAAGACCCGCCACTACGGCGAAGATTCGCTGAAGCTGGAACTGAACCAGCCGGAGCTGGGTATCGGCTACCACATGCCGTGGACCGACCGCCTGGACTTCACTGCCGATGCCGCCTGGGTGCGCCAGAACGCTGAATCGACCCTGCGCTACGACGGCGTGCGTTACCACGGCAAGGACCACACCAACCTGGGCCGCGTCACCCTGGGTATCCGCGGCAAGCCGTCGCGCATGACCGAAGCCTGGGCCAAGGCCGGCTACATGGATGGCGGCAACAACTACAAGGGCACCTGGGTCGGCACCGTCGGCGGCCAGATCAACTTCACCAAGACCTGGGGTCTGGTGGGCGAGATCGCCGGCTATCGCGACGTCACCCAGTACTCGGTTGGCGTGCGCGCCAGCTTCTGATCCAACGATCGCTCCTCGTCGTGCGATCGAACGGGCCCCGCGAGGGGCCCGTTTTTTTTGGCCCGCGCGTGCCGGCCCGTGGCGACCGAGCGTCATCACGCCCGCGAACAGATGCGCTAGGCTTGCGCGCATCTGGAACCGGAAACACTGTCATGAAGACCCCCTTGCGTACCCTGCTGGCCAGCGCCCTGCTGGCTGCCCCGCTGCTGGCCGCCGCCGCCCCGGCCACGCTGACGCCCGAACAGGCCTTCGACCTGTATGCACGCGTGCTGCTGGAAGACGATGCCGCCGCGACCCGCACGCTCAACGATGCGCTGAAACCCGCCTTTGAAGGCCAGGATGCGGTAACCCCGAACCCGGGCGCGTTGGCCAAGGCGCTGGCCGAACCGTGGCAGGTGGTGCTTGCCAGCGCCGGTGCCAAGGCCGACGCTGCCGCCACCGAAGCGCTGTATGCCAAGGCCCTGCGTGATTCGAAGTGCCGCGCGACCAAGAGCGTGATCGAAGACAACGAATACGTCGAAGGCCAGAAGCTGGCGCGCATCGCCTTCAGCTGCCAGGTGCCCGACCTGGGCAACGTGCGCCCGTTGTTCGCCGCCAGCCTTGCAGCCGATGCCAGCCCGGCCTCACGCAAGCAGTTCACCGACGCCTACACCCAGGCGCTGCAGAGTGGCGCGCGCGTGCCGGTCAGCGGCACCTTCACCCTGTACCCGGCCAAGGACAACGGCTACTGGTACAGCGGCAATTTCGATGACCTGGTAGGCACCGTGGCCGGCGCGCTGGCACCGTTCGAGGACTGGATGCAGGACGCGCAGGCGGCCACCGCGCCGAAGGTCACCGGCGTACCGGGCTGCGACCTGCTGCTGCAGCAGCACCGCGCCTGCGTGGCGAAGATCGCGCCGGACCAGATCAGTGGCGTGGACGCGATGGCCGAGGAACTGAAGGCCAAGGCCAAGGTGAAGTCGGCCGAAGACATGACGCAGGAATGCAAGGCACTGCGCCCGATCGCCGAGATGATGTGGACCGACGAATGCGCGTAAGCGCGATGTAACGCCGAGCCTAGGCGCTGCTCAGCGTTGCCGACGGCAAGGGCAACTGCATTTTCAGAACCGTTGCATGGCCCTGTGCAGCCTCCATGGTCAATGCTGTTGCCCTCTTCCACTGGGGGCAACCGCATGAACCACCGTATGACGTCGACCGCGATCATGGTGCTGGCGCTGATGGCGTGCTGGCAGGCCGAGGCGTCCAGGTTCAAAGCCACGAAGATCATCGTCGTCCAACCGTCGGTCGCCTTCGAGTCAACGCAGCTGAGCGACAGGCACCTGGATGCGTGGATGAGTGAGGATGATCACTGCCGCGACTTCCTGATGTACCACGATCAATGTGCCGTGCTGGTACTGCCGGATCAGTACGACGACGGTTTCACCCGCCACCAGCTGCGATTGAAGGCCAGGCAGCTGCCGGGCGAGGCATTGGGCGCGTACTGCCGCGACCTGCATGTGCTGTGGAAGCAGCAATGGAAAGGCCAATGCCCCGTTGGCGAAGAAGACGACGAAGGCGCCTGAGGCTGAGGGCATAGCGCCTGCTCTGCGTTAGTCCCTCACGGGCGCAGCAGCAGCCGGATGTCCTCGCCCACCTGCCGCTGGTCGACCACGCGCAGGCGACGCTGCTGGTCCATGGCATCGATGCCGAGGCCAGCCAGCAGCGGGCGTCCGTTGTCGCCCAGCAGCGTGGGGGCCTGATAAAGCAGAAGCTCATCGACCCAGCCGCCGCGCAGCAGCGCACCGGCCAGCGTGGCACCGGCTTCGGTGTGCACTTCGTTGATGCCGCGCTCGGCCAGCAGCGCCAGCACCGCGCCCAGATCCAACCGCCCATCAACGCTGGGCACGCTGGCGAATTCGGCATCGGCCGCGTCCGGTGCGCTGACCGCCGCAGCGTGCAGGTACAGCGTCGGTGCCCCGCCCTCGCGCACGCGGCTGCATTCGAGCGAACGCAGGCGCGAATCGAGCACCACCCGCAGCGGTGGCATCACCTCGGTATCGGCCAGGCGCACGGTCAGCATCGGGTCATCAGCGAGCACCGTGTCGGCGCCGGTCAGGATCGCACCGGCGCGTGCCCGCCAGTGCTGCACGTCTTCGCGCGCGGCCGGCCCGGTGATCCACTTGGAACTGCCATCGGCCATCGCGGTGCGGCCATCCAGGCTGGCGGCCAGCTTCACCCGCAGCCACGGGCGGTTGCGCTCCACGCGTGACAGGAAGCCCTTGTTGAGTTCGCGCGCCTGCGCCGCCATCAGCCCTTCGGCAACCTCGATGCCGGCGTTGCGCAGCAGATCGAAGCCACCGCCATCCACCTTGGGGAACGGATCGCGCATCGCCGCAACCACGCGCGACACGCCCGCTTCGATCAGCGCCAGTGCACACGGCGGTGTGCGCCCGTAATGGGCACAGGGCTCCAGGGTGACGTAGGCGGTGGCACCGCGCGCCTCGCTGCCGGCATCGCGCAGCGCGAACACTTCCGCATGCGGGCCACCGGCGCGCTGGTGCCAGCCCTGCCCCACCACGCGTTCGCCATGGGCGATCACGCAGCCGACCATCGGATTGGGGCGGGTGGTATAGGCAGCGCGCTCGGCCAGGCGCAGCGCGTTGGCCATGTGCAGGTGATCGAGGACGGAGAACGGGGTGGTCATGCGACCATGGTAACGCTGCCGGTGGCGATGCACGCCATCAGTGCCCACCAGTGCGGGCACTCACCCAGGCAGAGGCGGTCAGCCCTTCTTCTTCTTGGTCAGGGCGATCACATCACCCAGCAGCTGCAGCTGTTCGGTACTGGACGGCAGATCGCGCTCGAGCTTCTCGATCTCCTCGCGGAAATCGGCCACGTCCTCGAAGCTGCGGTACACCGAAGCGAAGCGCACGTAGCCCACGTGGTCGAGCTTGCGCAGTTCGTTCATGACGAACTCGCCGACCTTGATCGAGGGCACTTCGCGCTCGCCGCTGATGCGCAGCTGGTGCACCACCGCCCGTACCGCCGCTTCTATCTTGTCTTCGGGCACCGCGCGCTTCTGCAGCGCGCGGTCGAACCCCGCGCGGACCTTGCGCTGGTCGAAGGCCTCGCGGGTGCCGTCACTCTTGACGATGGCCGGCAGCTTCAGCTCGACCGTTTCCAGGGTGCTGAAGCGCTCGCCGCAGGCTTCGCATTCCCGCCGACGACGGATCGTCGCGCCGTCTTCGGAGACGCGCGAGTCGATGACCCGGGTATCGGCATGTTGGCAGAAGGGGCAATGCATGAAACGCCTGGCTCAGGGAAGTACCTATTGCCACGGTCATGGCAGCGTCGCAAAGGTACCTGAGAAGGGGCGCAGCAGCAAATGCTGCCTGCACGGAAGCGCCTGCAATTCAGCCCGCCAGCCCGGGCGAGGCCGCGACGCGCCGCTCAACCGGGTGCGGGTGGCGGCGATGCGGCGCGTGCCCAGCGCAGCCAGGCCAGGTGCCCGGCCATCACCAGCAGCGGCGGACCAAACCCGAGAAGGCCCAAGGTCGAGATCTCGCCATTGCTGATAGTGAAGTACAGCGTGGCGACGACCACGCCCGACGCGGCCAGGCTGCCCAGCGCCAGGCCGACCCAGGCCACAGCCGGTGATTGGCGCAGGCCGGCAACACCGCGCCACAGGAACAGGCCGCTCAGCCACAACCACGACAGCAGGCCGATGAGGCCGGCCGACGACCACAGCAGCAACAACGTGTACTCGTCGCCCGTCAGGTACTTGCCCTCCCAGACGACCATCAGCCCCAGCACGGCCCCGGTGCCGCCTGCCGCCACGGCGGGCAGGCCCACCAGCAGGCCGGCAATGGCCATCCAGCGTTTGTGATGACGCTCATCCATGCGTTCCGTTTCCTTCGATAGGCTGTGCCCGGCCGCGGCGCTTGACCCACACCAGCCTAGCGGCCGGTACCAGCATCGACGGGCCCAACAGCAACAGGGCGATGCCTTCGGCGTGGACGGTGATGCTCCACCACAGCGCCAGCCCCAGCAGGGGCACGGCGGCAAGACTGCCGGCCAGCAGCATCCACCACCAGAGGCGATGCACCTGCAGCCCGGCACGTCCCTGCAGCAGATACCCGGCGCTGAGCCACAACCAGGCCAGGCAGCCGGCAATGCCGGCCAGGCCCCACAGCGGCATCAGGGTCACCGCGGCCAGCGTGCCATGGCCGAACTGGCCCAGCCCCGTCAGCAGCAGCATCGTCGCCGCGGCACCGCCCGCCACCAGGCTGGGCAGGCCGAAGACCACCGCCAGGACGGCATACAGATACCGGGCGCGGCGCTCATCCACGCAGGCCTACTCCTTTGACCGTGTCGGGCCGGATGGCTCGCCCACGGCGTCAGCACGCAGCCGCAGCAGGATCAACATACCGGTAGGCACCAGCAGGGACGGCCCGGCGAACAGCCCGCTGAGCACGGACGAACCCAGCTCGGCGAAGTAGTACAGCGCCATCGCCAGCAAGGGCAGGCCTGCCAGCACGCCCATGCCCAGCAGCAGCCACCAGCGGCGTGATGACATGTGCAGCCCGCGTGCGCCATCGCGCAGCCAGACGATGCTGAGTGCGACCCAGGCCACGAGGCCGGCGATCGCGCACGATCCCCACGCGAACATGCCGGCGGCAAACCACAGTTTGTCCGCGTCCAGCGAGACGAGCCCGATCACGCCCATGACCACGGCGATGCAGGCACCGGCACCGCCGAAGAACAGGCTGGGCAGGCCGAACAGCACCGCCAGCGCAATGTACAGGTACTTGAGGCGGCGCTCATCCATGCGCGGGGTTCCCGGTGACGGGGTCAGAGCCCTTCCGTGCGGGAGGGGATCCGACCCCTGCGTCGTGGCGGGGTCGGATCCCTTTCCGCCAGGAAAGGGCTCTGATCCCTGCCCCGATCAGCCGTAGACCGGGTACTTGCGGCACTGCGCGCTGACGGCGTCGCGCACGCGGGCGATGACGGCGTCATCGTTCGGCGCATCGAGCACGTCGGCGATCCAGTTGGCCAGGTCCACACAGTCCTGTTCGACGTAGCCGCGGGTGGTCACCGCCGGGGTGCCCAGGCGCAGGCCCGAGGTCACGAACGGCGAACGCGGGTCGTTCGGCACCGAGTTCTTGTTGACGGTGATGTGGGCCTTGCCCAGCGCGGCTTCCGCGTCCTTGCCGGACACGTCCTTGCCGATCATGTCGACCAGCATCAGATGGTTCTGGGTGCCACCGGAAACGATCTTGTAGCCGCGCGCGATCAGCGTGCTGGCCATCGCCTGGGCGTTCTTCACCACCTGCTGCTGGTAGGCCTTGAAGCCCGGCTCCAGCGCTTCCTTGAAGGCCACGGCCTTGCCGGCGATGACGTGCATCAGCGGACCGCCCTGGATGCCCGGGAACACGATCGACTGCAGCTTCTTGACCAGGTCTTCGTCGGCGCCCTTGGCGATGATGATGCCGCCGCGCGGGCCGCGCAGGGTCTTGTGGGTGGTGGAGGTGACCACGTGGGCGTGGTCCAGCGGGCTGGGGTAGACGCCAGCGGCGACCAGGCCGGCGACATGGGCCATGTCGACGAACAGGTAGGCACCGACCTTGTCGGCGATGGCACGGAAGCGCGCCCAGTCGATCACCTGCGAGTACGCCGAGAAGCCGGCCACGACCATCTTCGGCTTGTGTTCCAGGGCCAGGCGCTCGACTTCGTCGTAGTCGATCAGGCCCTGGTCGTTGACGCCGTACTGCACGGCGTTGAACAGCTTGCCCGACGCATTGACCTTGGCACCGTGGGTGAGGTGGCCGCCGTGGGCCAGGCTCATGCCGAGGATGGTGTCGCCCGGCTGCAGCAGGGCGAAGTACACGGCCTGGTTTGCCTGCGAGCCGCTGTGCGGCTGCACGTTGGCGTAGTCGGCGCCGAACAGCTGCTTCAGGCGGTCGATCGCCAGCTGCTCGGCGATGTCCACGTATTCGCAGCCACCGTAGTAGCGCTTGCCCGGGTAGCCTTCGGCGTACTTGTTGGTCAGCTGGCTGCCCTGCGCTTCCATCACCGCCGGGCTGGTGTAGTTCTCGCTGGCGATCAGCTCGACATGGTCTTCCTGGCGCTGGGTTTCGGCGGCGATGGCCTTGGCCAGTTCGGGATCGTAGGTTTCGATGCGGACGTCACGCGGGAACATCGGTTACTCCAGGCAGGGAGGGAACAGCAGGGCCTGCGATTGTAAGCGGGCTGGCGGGCCCGGGCGACCGCAGCGGAAGGGGCTTGGGCAACACGCTGTGGCATGATGTGCTGGCATGCCTGCGTGTGCCGTCCGCAGCGCCCTGCACAGGCCTCGCCCATCGGCAATTTCCGCCGGAAGTGTGACCTCCTTCCTTGCAAAACCGAATTACCAGCTTTCACAAACCTTAAAGTCCTGCACTCCGCGGCCGATACGCCCTGTCCATACAGGGGAAAATCCGCGTGACCCATTCGCACCAAGTTTCGCCGGCAATGATGCTGGCACCACGTCGCACGCCCGCAGCACCCCGCCGCGCCCTTTCCACGCACCTGCTGGTCCTGGCGATCGGCCTGGCCATGGGCGGCCCGATGACGGCGGCCGCGGCCACGGTCACCGTGCGCGACCCGAACCTGCTCGATGGCCGCTGGTACGCACCGGGCGCATGGAGCAATGGCGATCCGAACCTGACCGTTGAAAACCATGCCTACATCGACAGCATGACACCGGTTGTCGTCGACGGCATCCGCGCCGACTCTTGGCGCGTGGACATCGGCCACGCCGGCAGCGGCGAGCTGTCCATCCAGAATGGCGGCGTGCTGGAAAGCACCGCCATCTTCATCGCCACGCTGCCCGGCTCGACCGGCAAGGTCACGGTGACCGGCGCCGGTTCGCGGTGGATCGGCAACAACAGCATCGGTGTCGGCCATGAAGGCAGGGGCTACCTGGACGTGCTCGATGGCGGCCAGGTGATCAATGCCCAGGGCACGTGGGTTGCCTCGGAACTGGGCAGCAGCGGCGTCCTGACCGTGTCCGACAAGGATTCGCGCTTCGCCACCAACCAGATCCATGTGGGTGCGCAAGGCACCGGCACCGTGAACGTGCGTGCCGGTGGCACCTTCGAGACCGGTGTCGCGCGCCTGGGCAGCTACAGCAGCGTGGCCCGTGGCGAAGCCACGGTGACAGGCAAGGGTGCCAGCTGGTTGAACACCAGCGACCTGCTGATCGGCGTGTCCGGCACTGGCAGGATGACCGTGGCCGACGGCGCCACGCTGACCGTGCAGGGCAGCACGCAGCTGGGCCAGCAACGGCACACCGCAGGCGTGCCCGATGGCGTGCTGGTACTGACCGGCGCGGGCACCACCGCCACGGCCGGCTTCATCGCCGTGGGCCAGAACGCGGTGGCCGAACTGGATGTCCTTGACGGCGCCGCCCTGACCGCGGGCGACGTGGGCGTGGGTGAGAATGCGCTGGGCGATGGCACTTTCCGCGTGGCCGGCGCCGGCAGCTCGGCCAGCGTGGGCCGCCTGACCATCGGCAATCTGGGCACCGGCAGCGTGTCCATCCATGACGGTGGCGCTCTGACGGTCAATGACGTGCTGGGCCTGGGCGGCGCCAACGGCAGCCGGGGTTCACTGGCCATCGGCGCGCAGGGCACGCTGACCCTGGCCGGTGGCCAGATCTACCAGGGCGCCGGCACCGCCAACGTGCTCATTGCCGATGGCACGCTGCACCTGACCCGCAAGGCCTTCACCACCGCTGTTGAAATGGCGCTGGATGGCACCGCTACGCTGGATACCGACCAGGTCGATGCGATGTTCAGCGGCCGCCTGACCGGTACCGGCGCACTGCGCAAGACCGGCAGCGGTACATTGACCACGTTTGCCAACAACACCTACGGCGGCGGCACCCGCATCGAGCAGGGCACCCTGGTGCTGGCCGGCAATGGCGCGATCCGTGGCGCGGTGGATGTGGCGTCGGGTGCGACACTGCAGTTGCAGCGCAATGGCCAGACCCTGTTCGCCAACGTGCTGTCCGGCGCCGGCGATGTGGTCAAGCTGGATGCGGGCCTGCTGAGCCTGTCGGGCGACAGCAGCGGCTTCACCGGCACCACCCGCGTGCGCGCCGGCGCCTTGGACGTGCGTGGCCGCCTCGGCGGCCTGACCGAGCTGGCCACCGGCACCGAACTGAGCGGCGACGGCCAGCTGGGCAGTGTGATCCTCCGTAGCGGCGCCACGCTGGCACCGGGGGCGGCCACGACCTACGGCACGCTGTCGATGACCGGCAACCTGCTGCTGGAAAATGGCTCGCGCTATCTGGTGGACCTTGGCGCCGATGGCGCCGGCGACCGCGTGCAGGTGGGCGGCGGCGCTACCCTGCAGGGCGGCAATACGGTGGCCATCGCCAGCGAGGGTGACTGGCAGCCGCGTACCCGCTACACCATCCTGAGCGCGGCGCAGGGCGTGCAGGGCACCTTCTCCGGCGTAAGCAGCACGCTGGCCTTCCTGACACCCACGCTGGACTACGACGCCAGCAACGTCTACCTGACCCTGGCCCGCAACGATATCGCCATGCCGGATATCGAACTGGCCTTCCCCGATGTGGTGGTAAATCCCAACCAGAAGGCCGTGGCCGGCGCGGTGGAAGCGCTGGGCAATGGCAACGCCGTGTATGACGCGGTGGTGCGCCTGGCGGTGGCCGACGTCGTGCCGGCCTTCGACAGCCTGTCCGGTGAAATCCATGCCGCGCATCGTGGCGCGCTGCTGCAGAACCGATTCCTGCACGAGGGCATCGACCGCCACCTGGACGGTGCCACGATGGCTGCAGAGATCGCCCCGGGCGTGCACGCGTGGGTCGGCGGCAGCGGTGGCCAGCGCCGTACCGATGCCAGTGCCGACAACGCTGGCCTGCGTTCATCGCAGCACGGCGTGATGGCTGGCGCCGGCTGGCGCCTGGGTGAAACGCTGGAAGTGGGCGTGGCCGCGGGTTCGCAGCACCTGGTCAGCCGCCTGGCCCGCCGCGAAGGGCGCGCCGAAACCGACAGCACCGAGTACGGCGTGTACGGCCAGTACCGCTGGCAGGGCCTGAGCCTGCGTGCAGGTGTCAGCCGTGCCGATTACCGCACCGACAGCACCCGCACCGCACAGGTTGGCACCCGCCTGGATGAACACCTGTCGGCCCGCGAGGATGCCACCGGCACCACCGCGTTCCTGCGTGCCGGTTGGACCTTCGGCGGCCCGCGCCTGCAGCTGACACCGGAACTCGAAGTGGCGCAGGTACGCGTGGAAAGCGACGGGAGCCAGGAGCGCGGTGGTCACAGCGCGCTGCAGTGGAACGGTGGCAGCGCACGCTACCGCACCGGCCTGGCCGCGTTGCGCGCGGACTGGGATATCAGCGCTGGCCAGCGTGACCGTGCGGCGCTGACCGCGCGCGTGGGATGGCAGGTGGCTGGCGGTGATCGCCTGCCGCAGGTCGATGCGCGCTTCGTCGAAGGTACCCAGGGCTTTGCGATCAGCGGCGCACCGCTGGCCCGCCACAGCGCCCTGGCCCAGTTCGGTGTGGCAGTGAGCCCGACCGACCGCAGCCGCGTGGCGCTGCAGGTGCAGACCCGCCGTGGTGATGGCCAGCGCGATGTCGGCGCGCAGCTGGACTGGTCGGTCGCGTTCTGACCGCGATGGTGGCGGCTGAATGAAGAAGGGCGCCCTCGGGCGCCCTTTCTTTTTCCACTGCAAGAGGACCAGGGCCCTTTCCCAACGCGTGGGATCCGACCCTACCTCGTGCCTCAGCGGCTGCTGACGATGTAGTCGGCGATGATGCCGCTGGCGATGGCCACCAGCAGCATGTTGCCGCGGTCATCGCGGATCCACTGGTGGCCGTACGGCGGGCGGCGCAGGTGGTAGCGCGGGTAGTCGTTCACCACGTAGATCGGGCCGCGGTAGTAATCACGGTAGCGGTGTCCGACCTTCCAGCCGTAGCCCGGGCCATAGGCCGGGCGGTAGACCACGCGCGGCGGCGGTGCCGGGCGATAGTAGCGGTCGTGGTCGCGGTGCCAGTCGCGGCGGTCGCGTTCCCAGTCGCGCCGGGCCTCACGGCGGTCGCGTTCCCAGTCACGGCGGTCCTGGCGCCACTCGCGGCGATCCTCCCGCCATTCGCGGCGGTCACGGTGGTCGTTGTCGGCGAAGGCGGGGGCCACCGCGCCGAGCGCCAGCACAGAGGCCACGGCTCCGGCCATTACTCGATTGATGCGCATGTCAGACCTCTGCTTGGGTGGGTGGTGAGCCCATATTGCGCAACCGATCTGAACCGTTTCCGGCTGGAAACGCTTCCCGCTGCAGGACTGTGACGGAGTATTCAGGCCACGGCCAGCCTGCGCGGCTCCGGCCGGGCGCGGGCCGGAACCGGTTCCGGCTATAATTGGCGGTATTCCATTCCAGTCTGTGCCCGCTGCCGCAACGGGATGTTCCCGTGACGGGTCGGGCGCAGGGCCGCGCCTACGGAGACCGCATGTCCTCGCAATACATCTACACCATGAACCGCGTGTCCAAGGTGGTCCCGCCCAAGCGGCAGATCATCAAGGACATTTCCCTGTCCTTCTTCCCGGGCGCGAAGATCGGCCTGCTGGGCCTGAACGGCGCCGGCAAGTCCACCGTGCTGAAGATCATGGCCGGCGTGGACACCGATTTCGAGGGTGAAGCCCGTCCGCAGCCCGGCATCAAGGTCGGTTACCTGGCGCAGGAACCGGAACTGGACCCGAACAAGACCGTGCGCGAGTCGGTCGAGGAAGGCGTGGGCGAAGTGCTGCAGGCCCAGGCCGCGCTGGAGGCGGTGTACGCCGCCTACGCCGAGGAAGGCGCCGACTTCGACGCGCTGGCCAAGGAACAGGAGCGCCTGGAGGCGATCCTGGCCGCCGGCGACGCGCACACCCTGGAAAACCAGCTGGACGTGGCCGCCGATGCGCTGCGCCTGCCGCCGTGGGATGCCAAGATCGCCAACCTGTCCGGCGGTGAAAAGCGCCGCGTCGCACTGTGCCGCCTGCTGCTGCAGAAGCCGGACATGCTGCTGCTCGACGAACCGACCAACCACCTCGACGCCGAGTCGGTGGAATGGCTGGAACAGTTCCTGGCGCGCTATACCGGCACCGTGGTGGCCGTCACCCACGATCGCTACTTCCTGGACAACGCCGCCGAGTGGATCCTGGAACTGGACCGCGGCCGCGGCATTCCGTGGAAGGGCAACTACACCGAATGGCTGGTGCAGAAGGATGAGCGCCTGAAGCAGGAAGAGAACCAGGAAAAGGCCCGCCAGAAGGCGATCCAGAAGGAACTGGAGTGGTCGCGCCAGAACGCCAAGGGCGGCCGCTCCAAGGGCAAGGCCCGTCTGGCCCGCCTGGAAGAGCTGCAGTCGCAGGATTACCAGAAGCGCAACGAGACCAACGAAATCTTCATCCCGCCGGGCGAGCGCCTGGGCAACATGGTGATGGAGTTCAAGAATGTCTCCAAGAAGTTCGGCGACCGCCTGCTGATCGACAACCTGTCGATGCTGATTCCGCCGGGCGCGATCGTCGGCATCATCGGCCCGAACGGCGCCGGCAAGTCGACGCTGTTCAAGATGATTACCGGCCAGGAGAAGCCGGATTCGGGCGAGATCGTGATCGGCCCGACCGTGCAGCTGTCCTATGTGGACCAGAGCCGCGACAAGCTGGAAGGCAACCACAACGTCTTCCAGGAAATCGCCGGTGGCCTGGACATCCTCAACATCAACGGCATCGAGATCCAGTCGCGCGCCTACATCGGCCGCTTCAACTTCAAGGGCCAGGACCAGCAGAAGATGGTCGGCTCGCTGTCCGGTGGTGAGCGTGGCCGCCTGCACATGGCCAAGACCCTGCTGCAGGGCGGCAACGTGCTGCTGCTCGACGAACCGTCCAACGACCTGGACATCGAAACACTGCGTGCGCTGGAAGACGCGCTGCTGGAGTTCCCGGGCAACACCTTCGTGATCTCGCACGACCGCTGGTTCCTGGACCGCATCGCCACGCACATCATCGCGTTCGAAGGCGACTCGCACGTGGAGTTCTTCCAGGGCAACTACCGCGAGTACGAGGAAGACAAGAAGCGTCGCATGGGCGACGATGCCGCGCCGAAGCGCCTGCGCTTCAAGGCGCTGAAGTAAGCCAGACCGCAGAACACGAAAGGCCGCGCTCGCGCGGCCTTTCGTCTTTCAGGCCGTCCTGTCGCCAGTTTTTCCAGGTGTTTTCGCCGGTCGGAATTCAACCGCTGATGAACGCCCGAGCCCCAAAAGGCGTGAAAGCCTGTCGCCGCCGGACTTTGCAATTCCTTGTATGTATTCACCCGCCCACATCGGTTTTCCTACGTCCCCGCTCCATCCCCCCAACGTAGGAAACCGCAATGAAAGCACTGATCATCACCACGGCAGCCCTGATGCTGTCGGGCACCGCCACGGCCGCGACCACCGACTGGGACGGCTTCTACCTGGGTGCCCAGGCCTCGCATGGCGAGGGGCACAGCAACGACCGCAGCAATGCCAACGCCTCGGAAAAGAGCGTGCGCGGTTTCACCGGCGGCATGCAGGGTGGCCGTCGCTGGCAGTTCGACAACAACATCGTGGTCGGTGTTGAAGGCGCGCTGTCGTTCGGCAACGTCAGCCGTGACTGGAAGGATCGCGAACAGCACCAGTACAGCCCGTACTACGGCAAGGATGCGGTGACCCGTTCGGGCACCTTCGATGTGACGCTGGGGCGCGTGATGGGCCGCTGGCTGCCCTACGTCGGCGCAGGCGTGACCGTGGCCCAGCAGGAGTTCACCCTGGGCTGCGACAAGTCGCTGGTGGAGGCCACCCACGGCTGTCGCGTGGCCGAGTTCGAGACCCGCGCGTCGCACCTGTCAACCGGCGCCCACGCCACCGCAGGCGTGCTGTACCGCTTCAACGAGCGCCTTTCGGCCGGTGCCGAATACCGCTACACCCACCTGGGTTCCAGCCCGGTGACCTTGGAAGACCCCAACTACCCTGCTGCGGCCCGTCGCAGCTTCCATACCGACTACAGCAGCGTTACGCTGAAGTTGAACTACCACTTCTAAGCGCCTGACGACGCACCCGCAGCTCCCCTACGGGCGGCAGGGCGCGCAGGCATGAGAGATCTGCGATGTCCCTGTTCGAACGCCTGTTCCAGCTGCAGCAGCACGGCACCACCGTGCGCACCGAGCTGCTGGCCGGTGTCACCACCTTCCTGACGATGTCCTACATCGTCTTCGTCAACCCGGAAATCCTCGGCACCACCGGCATGGATGCAGGTGCGGTGTTCGTGGCCACCTGCCTGGCCGCTGCGCTGGGTTCGGCGGTGATGGCGCTGGCGGCCAACTTCCCGGTGGGCATGGCACCGGGCATGGGCCTGAACGCGTTCTTCGCCTTCACCGTGGTCGGTGCCGCTGGCCTGCCGTGGCAGCAGGCACTGGCTGCGGTGTTCATCTCCGGCCTGGTGTTCCTGGTGCTGTCGCTGACCGGTGTGCGGGCGTGGCTGGTGTCGGGCATCCCGGCCTCGCTGCGTTCGGCGATCGTGGCCGGCATCGGCCTGTTCCTGGCGATCATCGCGCTGCAGAAATCCGGCGTGATCGTCGGCAATGAAGACACGCTGGTGGCGCTGGGCCCGTTGAACACGGCGCCGCCGCTGCTGGCGCTGGCCGGCTTCCTGCTGATTGCCGTGCTGGAAGCGCGCCGTATCCGTGGCGCGATCCTGATCGGCATCCTGGCGGTGACCGGCGCGGGCTGGGCATTGGGCGACGTGCAGTACCAGGGCCTGGTCTCGCTGCCGCCGAGCCTGGCACCGACCTTCCTGCAGCTGGACCTGCCGGGCCTGCTGCACCACAACGGTGGCGCGCCGATCGCCGTGTTGCTGCAGGTGGTGCTGGTGTTCGTGCTGGTGGAAGTGTTCGATGCCACCGGCACCCTGTATGGCGTGGTCGGTCGTGCCGGACTGCTGAAGCTGCCGGGCGCGCAGAAGCGTTTCGGCCGCGCGCTGCTGGCCGACAGCACGGCGATCGTGGCCGGTTCGATGCTGGGCACCAGCAGCACCACCGCGTTCGCTGAAAGCGCCTCGGGCGTGCAGGTGGGCGGCCGCACCGGCCTGACCGCACTGGTGGTGTCGGCGCTGTTCCTGGCCGCACTGCTGTTCTCGCCGCTGGCGGCGATGGTGCCCGGCTATGCCACCGCACCGGCGCTGCTGTTCGTGGCCGGCCTGATGTTGCGCGAACTGGTGGACGTGGACTGGAGCGACCTGACCGAATCGGTGCCGGCCGCCCTGTGTGCGCTGGCGATGCCCTTCACCTATTCGATTGCCAACGGCCTGGCGTTCGGCTTCATTGCGTATGCCGCGCTGAAGGCCGGCACCGGGCGCTGGCGCGAGGTGCATCCGGCGGTGTGGCTGGTGGCGGTGCTGTTCGCGCTGCGCTACGCGTTGGAATAATCGGGGGCGATGCCGGCCAGCGGCCGGCACTACCGGGTGGTGATTCACCTGCCACCCGGGGGCGATGCCGGCCAGCGGCCGGCACTACCAGAGCACGCGGTGGCCGGCGGCCGGTACTACCCGGTGCGGGGTTCACCTTCCAGCCACGGTGCTCTGGGATGATGCGGGCATGCTTCGGCCTGACCTTTCCACGGATCCGACTTCGCCATTGCGCCGCCGGCTGCTGCGCGCGGCGTTGCTGGCGCCGCTGGCCGGTACGCTCGCCACCCTGCCCGGCTGCTCGCTGCCGGTGCACGTCGATGGCACCTTCCTGCAACCGTGGCGCAGCCATCTGCAATGGGGCCTGTCCGACTGGCAACGCTCGTTGAAGCTGGCCCATGCGCTGGGGTGCCGGCAGCTGGTGCTGCAATGGACCGGCATCGTCGGTGGCAGCGATGGCGACTGGTCACTGCCCGACGGCAGCCTCCAGCAGCTGTTCACTGCGGCCCGCGAGAATGACCTCCGCATCCGCGTCGGCCTGCCCTTCCAGCAACGCTGGTGGCAGGCCATCGGCGCCGACGACGCTACGCTGCAGGCGTTCCTGGCCGACAGCCTGGCGCACGCGCGCAGCTGGCTGGCACAGGCGCCGTGGGCGCAGCAGCCGGCCTTCGGCGGCTGGTACCTGCCCTACGAACTGGAGCAGTTCCACTGGGCCAGTCCGGCCCGCCAGCAATGGCTGGCGCAGTGGCTGCACGGGCTGGTGCAGGCCGCCAGCGCGCGCGGCGGTGACTGTGCGATCTCCTGCTACTTCAGCCGCCTGCAGTCCGATGGCAACCTGGTCACGCTATGGCAGGCGGTACTGGCCCAGGCCACGCTGCGGCCGATGGTGCAGGACGGGGTGGGTGTTGCCGGCGCCGGCAACGTGCAGCAGCTGCAACCCCTGCTCGACCATTTCCAGGCACAGGGCATCGGTTTCGATGCGATCGTCGAACTGTTCTGCGAACTGCCTGGCAGCGCCGCTGATGGCAGCGGGTTCAAGGGCGAAACCGCCGATGCCGCACGCATCCAGCGGCAGCTGGCGTGGGCACGCGGCAGTGGCGCACAGCACGTGCTGGTCTATGCGCTGGAGCCCTGGCTGACCCAGGACACGCCGCAGGCGGCGGCGCTGCGGCGACGCTGGGGGCTGGCTCAGTAGTACAGGATGGCGGTGGCGAACAGGCCCTTGGCGCGCTGCGTATCTCCGCCGCCGATCGCGAAGCGGTACTGTACGGTCAGGTCAAGGTAGGAACGCGGGGTGTTGTAGTGGTCCTCGCGGAACCAGTAGCGCACGCCCACGCCCGGTCCTGCGCCGAGTGACCAGCTGCGCTGCGTATCGTTGAGCGCGAACGACTGCGCCGGGAACAGCGGGTAATGGATGTCGCGCACCCGCGAGCGCTGGTCCAGCCAGTCCGCCCCCACCACCACATACGGCGTGACCACCCAGTGGGTCTGCCCGGCGCCAAAGCGGATGCTGCGGCCGGCGCGCAGTTCAGCGGCCGCGAACCACTGCTCGCGATGCAACCGCCCGTGGGCATCGCCGATCCGCCGCACCGGCGTGCCGTTGGCATCCAGCGCGTCGAGGGTGAAGTGGGCGCTGTTGTCGTCCCAGGTGTAACCGCCCTGCGCGTAGCCGCTGACCATCCACCACTGGTTGACGTCGGTGCGCAGGTCGGTGCCGTGGTAATAGCCGTAGGTCAGGTAGGACATCCAGCCGCCAGAACCGCTGGCCAGGCGGTAGCGGGCCAGCGTGCTGGCTTCCAGTGGCGGGTTCCGGGCCAGCTGCAGGCGGCACTGCACGGCCGCCGATGCCGGATAGACATCACCCGAACGGGTGGCACTGCCGAGGAACTGGCGGCGCTCGATGCCGGCGCTCAGGCCGGTCTGGCCGAAGGCGTAGCGCAGGCCGAACGAGGCGATGGTGGACGGCCAGCCGGTGGTGGAACGCGAGCGGCTGAGCCGTTCGGCGCGTGCGCGTGCGTCGGGCGTCGATTCGCCGGTGCACGGGTCCACCGCGCGGATCGATTCATAGGTGCCGCCCTGGTCGTACAGCGTGTTGAGCAGGCGTGCGTAGAGTTCCAGCGTGCCATGGGCGTCGTTGAAGGCCGGGGGTCGCCAGAACGCCTCGAGCGTGCTGAACACCGAATCGCCCGGCGTGCTGATCGCTGCGCCGCCGACATTGGTCGCCGCCTGGCGTGCACCGCGGAAGCCCGCCGAGGCGATCACGCCCCACTCGCGCGAGTAACTGGCGATGGCACTGCGCACGTTGTAGCGCTGGCGCTCATCCAGCGGCAGCTCGCCGGCATCGGCACGATCAATGGCCGTCCGCAGCAGCGTCACCGCCTGCGGGTGATCGCCGCTGGCCGCGCTGGCGTAGGCCTGGTCAAGCACCACGCTCTTCGATGCCCTGCCGGTGGCCTCGGCGGCACGGAAGTCGGCCAGTGCGCGCGCCGGTTCGTGGGCCTTCTGGTTGAGGTAGCCGCGCTGCATCAGCAGCCCGGCGTCATCAGGGCGTTGCGCCAGTGCCGCGTCCAGGCGCAGCCGTGCTTCGTCCTGCTGGCTGCGGTTGCCTGCCGCCAGCGTGGTGGTCAGCAGCCCCTGCAGGCTCGCGTCCTCCGGTGCGAGCTGCACGGCCTGCCGCGCCTCGCCGATGGCCTCGGCGTAGTCCCGCCGCGCGTAGGCCGCATACGCGCGCTGTGCGGCACCACCGTCGCCCTGCAGGTCGACCGGCATCAGCGTGCAGGCATCACCGGTGTCAGCAGGCGGGCAGTGCTGGAACGGCGCCGGATACGCCTGCGCACTCAAACCCGCAGGCGCACGACTGGACCGGATCGCCCTGGCGCGCTGTTCGATGCCCTGCTGCAGAAGCTGCTGCGCGCGTGCGTCGCCCGCATCCGCAGGCGACGCCGCCTGCAGTGGCGCCAGCAGTGCAGCCGCACGTGTGCGGTCCCCAGCGGCCAGGGCCGCATCCACGGCCAGCAGGCGCACGTTGCGCTGCTGCATGGTTGACCCCGGCGCGGCGAGTGCGGCGTCGAAGTCTTCATTGGCCAGCAGGGTCTTGCCCTGGCGCTGGCGCAGATAACCACGCATCACCCGGGCATTGAGATCCCCGCCGTCGGCCTGCAGTGCCTGGTCGGCGCTGCGCTCGGCGTCGGCCAGCTGCCCCTGCTGCAGCTGCGCGGTGATCAACAGCCACCGGTACGAAGCAACATCCGGTGCAAGTTCGACGGCGGCACGTGCCTGCGCAACGGCCGCTGCATCATCCTGCGTGGACAGCGACCGATACGCCTGCTGGGCCTGCAGCAGCGCGCGCTGTCGATCCAGCGCCACGCGACGGACGCGCAGTTCCTCGACATTCGGTGCGCCCAGCTGCAGCGCCGTGCCGATGGCCGCGTCGGCCAGGTCGGCCTGTTGCTGTGCTTCCAGCGCCGCCACCCACAGCATCGCCCAGGCGCCCTGCTTCGGCTGCTGGCGGAAGGCCTGCTCGGCCTTGCTGGCCGCTTCCCCCATGCGCCCGGCGTCATAGGCAGCATAGGCCTCGGTAGCCAGCGTGTAGGCCTGCTGCCTGGCGCGGTCTGCGCCGCTGCCGGCCGCACGCGGTGGGGAGGGCGCGCGCGCGCCCCTGGCATCCGGGGGCGTGCTGCGTGCAGCGGTGGCAGCGGCCAACGCCGGCAAGGCCGGATCCTTCAACCCCGCATCCAGTGCACGGCGCGCCTGCTGCTGCGCCTCCGCCGGCCGGCCCAGTTTCTGCAGCGCGTAGATCTGCAGCAGGCGCAGCCGCACCACGTCCGGGCGCAGCCGGATCGCTTCGGTGGACTGCTGGTAAGCCGCTTGATAGTCGCCGCGCTCGTAAGCGGCGAAGGCCTGCTCGGCGACGCGGTATGCAGCGCCGGACAGCGGCAGGGCCGCATCGGCCTGTGCCAGTACCGGCGTGGCGGCGGTGGCCAGTGCCACGGCAATGACGGTGGACAGCAGCGTGGTCTTCATGCCGGCAAGGCTCCGGGAGGCGGCGACTGCAGCACGGCCGCACGCCGGCGCTGCTCCTGCATGGCCTGGGCGACGGCGTCCTCGGTGGTGACGCCCTGCTTGACCAGGTAGTCACCGATGCGGCCATCGCGCTGCGGCTTGTAGGCATCCAGTGCGATCTCGAAGCGCGCGTGGTCGATCAGGCGCATCTCCACCAGCAGGTCCCCGAGCAGCGGCACGTTGTCCAGCTGCCAGTCCCGGTCACTGCCGATCAGGCGCAGCCCTGCGTTGATCTCGCTCTCGCGGGCGATGTTCTGTTCGATGTGGTCGCTGCGGGTTTCCTGCTTGAGCAGCGCCAGTGCCTCCTCGGGCAGCGGGCTGGCCACGGCCAGACGCAGGGTCCCCGGCTGCCGCGGCGGCAATGGCAGCATGCGCCATTGCACGCAGGCGTCGGCACTGACCGGGAACGGGCCGGCCCGCAGGTAATCCACGTCGATCACCGCACGTGGCAGGTCGCCCTGGAAGGCAATCGCCTCGGCCAGGGTCTCATCATCCAGCCACCCCTGGGTGAGCAGGATGCGCCCCAGCGGCTGCTGCCGGCCGTCCTGCTGCTGCTCCAGTGCCTGCTGCAGGCGCTCCGGCTCCACCGCCTGCCAGGTGGTCAACAGTTCGCCGAGCTGCTTGCGCGTCTGCACCAGCTGCGCCGCATCCGGGAAGTCGTGCATGGTCTTGTCCCACACCATGCGCTTGCCGAACAGCAGGTAGGCCAGGAACACCTTCCACGCGCGGGCGGTGGCCATGAAGTTGATCATGTTGCCGACCACCATCCGCGGGATCGACATCAAGGCATGCTCCCAGCCGTACAGCCGGTTGACGAAGTAGAAGCGCTGCACGACGCGGGTGGCCAGCGCTGCGGTGGTCAGCAGCGCCACCGTCATCTGCCAGGTGCCGGCCTGGAACACGCTGGGAAACTGCATCGTCCAGACCCCGGTCATCTTCAACAGCCAGAACAGCAGCAGCTGCAGGAAGATGAGGTAGGCAATGATGCTGACAAACGAGGTGATGATGCCCTTGCGGTCGCGCGCCAGCAGGTACTTGGTGGCCAGCGAGCCTCGCCAGCCCAGCGACTCCCAGCTCTGCAGGCCGATGCCCAGCACCCAGCGCGCCTTCTGCCGGTAGGAGGCGCGGAAATTGTCGGGGAAGTACTCGCGCACGCACAGGGCCATCTGCTGGGTGCGCTCGCGCACCGGCCCCCAGCCGAACCATGACGGGCGGCGCACGCGGAACTGCACCGGGAAGCGGGCGAAGATCGACTGCATGCCCATGGCTGCCAGCCGCGCACCCACGTCGTAATCCTCGGTGAGGCTGTCGGTGTTGAAGGGCTGGTTGTCGGTCTGCGCACTCAGGGCCAGCAACGCGCGCCGCGAGAAGCAGGTACCGACGCCGGCCGACGGCACCATGCCCGATACGCTCTCGCGCACCACCAGGTCCTTGGCGTGCCATTCGGCGAACTCGTCCATGTAGACCCCGGCCACCAGTTCGTACCACTCGCGGTCCAGCGAGGTCACCGGCAACTGGATCATGTCCTTGCGTGGCAGCAGGTAGTTGTAGAACCGCAGCTCCATCGGGTGCAGCACGTCCTCGCTGTCGTGCAGGATCACCCCGGCGAACTCGATGTCGTGGCGCTTCTCGTAATCGAAGATCGCCAGGATCAGCCAGTTCAGGCAGTCGGCCTTGCTGGTCGGCCCGTCGTGCGGCACTTCCACGCGGCGCAGGCGCTTGTAGCGGCGACGCATGCGCTCGACCTCATCGATGGTCTGCTGGTCGTTGGGATAGGTGCCGACGAACACGACGTACTCGCGGTAATCGAGCACGTTGATCATGTTCTCCACCATCTGCGCGATGACGTCGTACTCCATCCATGCCGGCACCATGATCGCCAGCGGCTGCTGCGGGCGCTGCAGCAGGTCGTCCTGGGTCAGCGGCCGGTATGCGTCGCGGCGCTTGATGGTCAATGCCCGCCAGCTCTCGCGCACCCAGTACCAGACGTCGATGAACAGGTCATCGAGGCTGGAGATCAGGATCAGCACGGCCACTGCCGCCGCCGTGGTTTCCAGGGCGGCGTAGTAGTTGGCCAGCTGGATGTTCCAGAACAGACCGTCCACGGTGGATCAGTGCCCTGCGTTGGCGGACTTGCGGCGGCGCACCTGGGTGACGCGGGCGGCCAGCAGCGCGAACACGATCACGCCGACCAGCAGCAGCAACCAGACCATGTGCCGTTCCCACTTCGATTGCGGGTTGCCGTCCTGCGCGACACGCGTGCCATAGGGATCCTGGCGGTCGAATTCGCGCACGGCGTCACTGCCGTCGAGCACGGCCAGGTCGCCCTTCAGCAGCCGGAACGGTGCGCCGAACGACGGTGCCTGTGCGCCCAGGTCGCTGTACAGCACGCCCAGCTGGCCGCCGGAGGTGCCCACCTGCACCACGGCGGCGCGATCCAGGCCGCTGACATCCAGCAACGGCTGCGACGTGCCACCGACCCGCAGGTGGCCGTCCTTCAGGCCGGCCACATCAACCCCGGCCGGCGCCACGGCGAAGGCCAGCCACGGCGCACCCGGGCTGACGGCGGCACCGGCGTCGACCACCTTCAGTTCCGACGCTTCCGGCGAGGCGCCCACTGCACTGGCCACGGCGATGACCTTGCCCAGCGAGGCCGGCGCGTCCTGCAGCCACGCGCCGGGCACGAACACCTGGTTACCGCGCGACAGCTGGCTGCTGGCACCGACGAAATCATTGCCCAGCGATCGCTTGGCCAGGGTCAGATGGCTGCTGGGCAGGATCGAGACCGGATAGCCCGTGGCCGGATCGTGGCAGTAGGGACGCGCCGGCTGGCGCAGGAAGCTGACGCGGATCTCGTTGCGTGCCGACAGCGCGTAGGCCGGCACCTTGGCCACCAGGCGTTGCGGCTGGCCGTTGGCCGACAGCACCTTGCCGCCCAGCAGGTAATCGTTGAGGTAGATCGTGGCGACCGCGCCCTGCCCGGCCGCGTTGGGGGCCGCCGAGACATCGATCACCACCTGCTCGGGCAGGCGGCCATCGGCCGACAGTGCGCCGAGGTCGAAGCTGGCGCTGCGGTCGGCGCGGGTCACCACATCCATGGTGCCGGCGATGTTGCCGAGCCGGCTCAGCAGCACCTGGTCACCGTCCAGTCTGGGCGTGCCCGCTGCGCTGACCTGCAGGCTGCGGCCCAGTGCATAGCTGCGCCACTGCTCGGCGAGCAGCCCGGCGACCTTGCCCGCCGCCGCCGGATCGACCACCAGCGTCGGACGCCCGGCAACGGCCACCACGCCGACCGAGGCAGTGGCTGCGGGCTTTTCCAGGCCCGCCATGCCACCCGCGCGCCACGCGGCGAACGCGCTGCCTGCATCCGCACCGGCTGCGCCGACCTGCGCGCCCAGCGCATCCAGCGCCGCGCGCACGCCGGCGCGCAGTGCATCGCTGCCGATCATCACATCGGCAGCCAACGGCCCGCTGTCGCGCAATGTCAGCAGCGCGCCGACTTCGGCCAGATCCCTGATCGCATGCGCGCGCTCACCCGTGGCCAGCGCAGCGTAGGCCGGCACGCCCTGCAGGCTGGCCGGGATGCTGATACCGGCCAGGTCGACGCTGTCACCGACCTTGGGCAGGGCCACCACCTGCACCTGCTTGCCACCGGCCTGCAACGCGGTACCGATGCGCCAGGCCGCATCGTAGGCCGGTGCCTGCAGCGCCTTGCCATCCACCAGCAGGCGCACCCGCGGTGGCAGCGCCCCCCAGGCCTTGGCCACGGTATCCACGGCGCGGCCGTCGAAGCGGTAGCTGAAACGCGAGTCCGGCGACAGCCGCAGCACGTTGGCCGGCGCGCTCTGGTCGGCGCACTGGTAATCGGACACGATCGACCACCAGCCGACGCCGACGCGCACGAAGCCGCTCTGGCGGGGTTCGCCGTCGATGGCCAGCAACTGGCTGGCATCGCCCTGTGCATCGGTGATCGAACGCGCCGCGATCGGGTCGCCATCGACCGACCACAACCCCGAGGTACGCCCGGCGTGGCCGCGTACATAGCGCCCATCCAGCTGCAGCTGCGCGTCGCGGGTGGCGACTCCGGCCGGCACCGGCAGGTAGACCTCGCGCTGGCTTTCCTGCCCGCTCAGCACCAGTGGCTGGCGGAAACCGAGTTCGCGCAGGGTCATCTGCCGGTTCACCGTGCTGTCGCTGCTCCATTCGGTGAACTGACCGGCGACGGTGTCAGCGGCATGGGCAGTACCGACCACGCCCGACAGGACGAACGCAGCGGCGGAGGCAAACAGGGAGGAGCGGCCGGTCAGGGTCATGGCGTCACTTCATGCGGAAGGGGCTGGGCGGCACCGCCACTGCGGAGACCGGGCGTGAACTCGGGAAGGGGCATGCCGCGCAGCGCGGCGACGATGCGCGCGCTGGCGCGGCCATCACCGTAGGGACTGGCATCGGGGTCGAAGCGGGTCGGCTGCGGTGGCTGGGCCAGTGCCGCGTTGACGCCCGCGACGATGCGCGAGGGCGTGGTGCCGACCAGCGTCACCACACCGGCCTCGACCGCCTCGGGGCGCTCGGTGACGTCGCGCATCACCAGCACCGGCTTGGCCAGGGCCGGCGCTTCCTCCTGCACGCCACCGGAGTCGGTGAGGATGACGTCGGCGCGCTGCATCAGGCGCACGAAGCGCAGGTAATCCTGCGGCGGCACCAGGTGCACGTTGTCGAGCGTGCCGAGGTGGGCATTGACCGGTCCCTGCACGTTCGGATTGAGGTGCACCGGGTACAGCACCTGCAGGTCCGGCCGCCGGGCCAGTTCGGCCAGCGCACGGCAGATGTCCTCGAAGCCCTGGCCGAAGCTCTCGCGGCGATGGCCGGTGACCAGCAGCAGGCGGCGCCCGGGGTCGAGCATGTGGAAGGGTTCGTCGGCCCGGGCACGCAGTGCCGGATCAGCATCCAGGCGCTGCACGGTCTGCTGCAGGGCATCGATGACGGTGTTGCCGGTGACCAGGACCTGCCCCCCCAGGTGTTCACGGGCCAGGTTGGCACGCGAGCCCGGGGTGGGCGCATACAGCTGCTGGGCGACCACATCGATCACCCGCCGGTTCATCTCCTCCGGCCAGGGCCGGTGGATGTCGCCGGTGCGCAGGCCGGCCTCGACATGGCCGATCGGGATGCGTTGGTGGAACGCGGCCAGGGCGGCGGTCATCGCCGTGGTGGTATCGCCGTGCACCAGCACGTAGTCGGGGCGGACCTGCGTGTAGAGCGCATCGAGCCGCTCGAGCAGCCGGGCGCACAGGCCATTGAGGGTCTGGTTGGGCACCATGACGTCGAGGTCATGGTCGGCGGTGATCTCGAACAGCGACATCACCTGGTCGAGCATCGCGCGGTGCTGGCCGGTGATGCAGACCACCGATTCGATGTCCGCGGCCTGGGCCAGGGCGCGCACCAGCGGCCCCATCTTGATTGCTTCCGGTCGGGTGCCGAACACCGACAGGACCTTCACCGGGGTGCTCCGGAAGGACGGTGCTGGAGAATGCCAGGAGCTGTAGCCACGTCTGGATCCTTTCGGCGTTACCGTCCAATGCCCGCAGGCAGGAGACGGTCACCTCATGAGGAAACTCCAAAATCGCGACGTACATCACATTCGATTGATGGTACGTGCGTCGTGGCACTGATCTTCATCGTTGGAAGATCAAGACGCAGTCAACGCCGCCCGTGAGCCGGGCGACGTTGCGGTGGAACGCAGCAGGGACAGCCGCCGGGGCGGCCTTACTCGTACTGGATGGTGAACGTGGCCTGGCCGTTTGCGACACCAGCACCGACCGTGCCGGCCTGGGTCTGCACGTAGCGCGCGCGCAGCGGCAGCGCCATGACGCTGGTGCCCGGCGCCGTGGTGCCGACGTTGATGGTCTGGCCGAAGCGCACTTCGCGCTCGGTGGTGCCATCGCGCTGGACCATCTGGATGCCGATGCGGGTCGCGCTGTTGGCAGCCGCGCTGAGCTTCAGCACGCCCGGCATGTTCGAGCTGTCCTGGTCGGCATCGAGGCGGATGCCGATCTTGCTCTGGTAAGCGGCGACATTGCTGCCCTGGCAGTTCAGCCGGATCTCGAAATCGCGGTCGACGGCCCTGGAACCGACACCGGTGAAGGTGGTGTTGGGCACGCTGCCGAAGTCGACGGCGATGTTGCGGCTGCCGGCCTGCACTTCGCAGGTCGGGCTGACCACGGTGGTGCCCGAGCCCTTGAAGGTGGAGGTCAGCACCGGTCGGCCGGCGCCATCACCGTCGAAGTAATACGTGGTGAAGCGACCGTTCGGTGCGATCACGCCCGAGCCGGTCTGTGCCGCAGTCTTGATCAGCTGGATGCGGAACGTGCCTCCGACCAGCGAGATGGTGCTGTTGCTGGCGAAGTTGATGGTGTGCGGATAGTAGGTCTGGATCGCGCCGGAGTCGCGGTACAGGCGGATGCCCACGCCCGCCACATCGGTTTCATAGACGTTCGAGAACCCGGCCACCGGGCGCTTCTGCGCGGCATTGACGTACTCACCGATCGAACGCCCGCCGGACCAGTCGCAGCGCGCCACGCTGTTCTGCTGGTTGATCGGCTCGCTGATCTCCTTGATCACGCCGCCGACCGGCGTGCTGGGCAGGATCACGATCTGCCCCATGTCCATGGTTACGTCCTGGGCCACGAACCAGCTGTTCTGGATGCGGCACGATGCACTGGCCTGCTGCGCCAGCAGCACGCCGCCCATCACGGTCAAGGCGGCCAGCAGCGTGCGGCCACGGGAAGAAATCATCGGCATGCTGCCTCCAGCGGGATGAAGCCGGTCTTGGACGCATCGGCGCCCGCCGGAACCTGGTAATCGATGGTGCAGCGCTGCTCGGCACCGGCGCCCCACTCCACCAGCAGGCGGCCCTGGTTCTTTTCACTGCGCACGTACAGGCGACCGCCCTGGCTGACCATGCCCACCGGCTGGCCCTGCTCGTCCTTGACCTGCGCACCGAACGGCATGCTGCGGCCATCCGGGTTGCGTACCTGGATCAGCAGCGCGTTGCCCTTGCGGGTATCAAAGCGCAGGTAGCTGATGGCGCCGGCAAACGGTGCGATCGACTGGCTGGTGCTTTCCAGTTCGACGTCGTGGGCCATGCCCTGCGGGTCGAGGGTGACGGTGTTGAGGCGGTACGGCGACACGTACGGCACCACCGCATAGCCGCGGCCATCGACGCGCAGGCCCGGGGCGTTGCTGACGATCGCATCGCGCGCGCCCGGTGCTTCGACCAGCACCATGGTGTCGCCCCGCTGCGGGGTGAAGGTGAAGCCACCCGGATGCACGACCACGCTGCCGTTGGCACCGACCGACGCCTGGCGGAAATCACGCGAGTGGCTGTAGGTGGCGTTCAACGCGGAGTAGCGGCTGCGGTACTCGGCATTGCCGACCGCGGTGGTGCCACCCTCGCGGGAATCGGACAGGGCCACGCCGTAGCTGAAGTTGTTGTCGAGGCCAGCCGAACCGGTGATGCCGACGCGGCTGTTGTCGTAGCCACCACGATCGCGCATGCCCAGATCGGCGCTGAACGACACCGGGTGGGTACCCCGGCCCAGCGGCACGCTCATCGACAGCAGGTACTGGGTATCGGAACGGCCGAGCACGCCCTCTTCGGTGCGCAGCGCCGAGAAGCCGTAGTTCACCGAACGCCAGGCGTTGTTGTAGCCCACCTGGTACTGCTTGGAGGTGCCGGAACGGTCGTAGAAGTCACGCACCGAACCGGTCACGTACAGCGCACCACCACGGCGGCCGAGCGGCTGGTTCAGGGTGACCTGGAACTGGCTGCGCTGGCGGCCACGGGTGGTCGGATCGATGCCGCGCGCGTCCGAATCACGGCCATACAGGGCGTCCTGCAGGCTGTAGAAGCCTTCGGTCGAGTAACGGTAGGCGGCCAGGGTCAGGTTGGTGCCGGTCTCGCCGATCATGTTGCTGTAGCTCAGCCGCACGCTGGCGCCGGTGTGGCTGCCGTAGTGGTCGAACGAGGTACGCGCATGGGTGACGTCGGCAGCGAACGCGCCGACCCGGGTCGACAGGCCGACACCGTACAGCAGCGACAGATAGCCATCGCTCAGCGCGCTGCCGCCGTAAAGCGTCAGCTGGTTGCCGATGCCGCGCTGGTAGGTGCCCTGCACCAGCCAGGGCTCGTCGGCCAGCAGCTTGTTGCGCACCTGGCCGGCGGTCAGCGAGTAGCGCGACACGCCCTCACGCAGCATCTGCGGCACCGAGCCGAACGGCACCTTGAATTCGCGGCGGCGGCCATCGGCCTCGATCACGCTCACTTCCAGGTCGCCGCCGTAGCCGGTCGGGTACAGGTCGTCGATGACGAAGCTGCCCGGCGAGACGGTGGAGGAGTAGATCAGCTGCTGGTTCTGGCGCACTTCGATGCGCGCATTGGTCTCGGCGATGCCGCGCACCACCGGCGCGTAGCCGCGCAGCGAATCGGGCAGCATGCGGTCGTCACTGGCCAGGCTGGCACCGCGGTAGCCGATCGAGTCGAACAGCTCGCCCGTGGTGTAGGCCTCACCGATGGTGAGCATGCCGCGCACCTGCGGGATGCCGCGCTGTGCGTAGGTGGCGATGCTCTGCCAATGGCGGCCGTCACCCTCGGACCAGGTCAGGTTGGAATCGTGGCGGAACTGCCAGCCGCCCAGGTTCAGGCCGGCATTGAGGCCGAGATAGGCGCTGCGGTTGCGCTGGCCACCTTCGACGCGGCTGTTGCTGTCGATGGCATTGAAGCTGTAGCCGACGAAGCCGGCATTGATGCCGCGGTCCCACAGCGCCGGGTTGACGTAGCCGCGCGCCTCACGTCGCAGGAACACCTGCGGAATGCTGAGGTCGTAGCGCAGGTTGCCGCTGTCGTAGACACCGTAGGCGTTGGCCATGCGCTGCTGCACCGGCACGCAGCTGGTGGTGTCGGTCGGCAGCGTCGGGTCCTGCTGCAGCAGCACGGCCTCGCTGTCCACGCCCATTTCTTCCAGCATCGGCAGCGGCAGGCAGGCGTCCACGCGCCCCTGTGCATCGGCCTTGAACTGAAGGTCGCGGCGGCCCTGCCAGGCGCCGTTGACGTAGACGTCGACGCGGTAATTGCCGGCCACCATCGGGTTGCCGTTGCTGAAGGCGGCCAGGTCGACCTGCTTGGCCTGGCCGGACAGGAAGCTGGAATTGAACTGGGCCGATTCCGGTGCACGCGCAGTGGCCGCACCGCTCTGCGCCATCAGCGCCTGTTCGCCGAGATTGGCCGGTGCCGCCAACGCCCATCCTGGGCAGGCCGCGCCAACAACCAACAGGCAAAGCGCCTGATGGATCGACAATGTCAATCTGTTTCCGATCACACTGACATTCCTTCAATTCGCCGCACGGCGGCGGTGGCGGGATGCGCAGACCCATGGCCGGCGCGGCGCGTTCAGCCCCCGGTGCTGTCGAGGCGGACGGTGTGCTCGACCCGGCCGCCGTAATCATTGATGGTGATGAAGCGCACCTGCTGCGTGCCCGCCGGTGCGGCGAACTCCAGGCTCTGCTTCGGCGCGACCATCGCGCCCTTGTCCTCGACCGCCTTTTCACTGCTGCCGGTCACGGCATGGACTTCGGCCAGAGTGACGTGGAAGGGGCTCGGGTTGTCCACCCGCAGGCGGTCGCCGGCGCGGGTCCAGCGCAGCGCTGCCGGTGCGTCGTTGGCGACGCCCTTCAGGCCCTGCGGCCGGTAGAAAAGCTTCAGTCGCGAACGGAACGCGACCTGCAGGTAATTCTGGTCGCCGCTGTCGGCATTGTCCGGCGACGGCGGTACGTCCAGCACGTTGAGCCAGAACACGGTCTCGCGATCGGTCGGCAGCTGTGCGCCGGAGAAGATCAGGCGCAGCGCCTGGCTGCGGCCCGGTTCGACGCGCGCGATCGGCGGCGTCAGCACGAACGGGGCATCACTGGTGTCGGCGGTCTGGTTGGCGTCGCCACTGTCGATCCAGGCCTGGACCAGTGCGGGCGAGTCGCCCACGTTGTCCACCTGCACGGTGACTTCGCGCGCCTGCGCCGGGTAGATCACCCGCGTGCCATTGACCACCACGCCGGCCAGTGCGTTCTGGCAGAAGGGCAGCGTGAACGCTGCCAGCAGCAGCGCCCGGGGAAAGAGTGCTTTCATCGGAAGTACTACGCTCGAGGGGTGTGGCCAGGGGCCGCGGAACACCGGCCGGCGCGAACGCCGGCCAGTGCGGGCACGACTGCGATCAGTTGTAGATGATCGTGTACTTGACGCTGCTGGTGACGTCGCCCGGGGTGGCGGCGGCAGTGGCGTAGTACTCAGCGTAGTAGTTCAGGTCGGCCGAGCCGTCGGTGCCGACGGTGACCCACTGCGAGTTGGTCTGGGCCAGGCCAGCGCCAGCAGCCTTGATCGGCAGGAACTGGTTGTTCGAGCCCAGCAGCTGCAGCTGCACGTTGGTGGCGGCGTTGGCCGACGCCTGGTTGACCAGACGGCCGCTGTTGAAGTCAACGGTCGAACCCGGCTCGAAGTAGGTGGCGACGTTGCCGGCGCTGCACTTGGTCAGGTTGATGGCGAACGGGGTACGGCCCGCAACGGCACCGGCGGTGGCCAGGGTGTTCTTGGACACGGTCGGCAGGGTCACGGCGAAGTCCTTGCCGCCCGGGGTCGAGATGGTGCAGGTCTTGTCGGTCACCTTGCCATTGAAGGTGATGGTGCCGTCGGCGGCGTTGGCGGCCAGCGGAGCGGCGGCCAGCATCAGAGCGGCAATGAGGTTGATCTTGTGCATTCGCTTTTACCTAACCCTACTGAAGAGATGAGAAGTAGAGGAGGAAGCAAGGAGCACTGCCGGGCTAACAAGACCCATCCTTGCGTCTCACCTGTGGCCGGACTCGGACGTACCTCTCCCTGAATCCGTGACGCAAGTATATGCACAACTGTGATGAAAGTCTCACTATTTTTCTGAACGACGATTTATTGACGCTCCAAATGTGACGTGATAGGCGAAATCGCGTCCCTAGGCGCGCGGGAGAATTGACGCAGCCATGGGCGGGGCACAAGCGACCGTAAATGACGCAATGGCTGACGCGTTCGGCATGCGCGAAAACAGGCTTTTTTCAGGCGGAAATCGCTTTGTTTGATGCGCATCACTCTTTCTTGGTGATGGCCCTAGCAGATTCGGAATCGTCCTATTAAAGGCTGATCGAACCTGTCGCTAACTAGGACACACCGAACCAGAGAACGTGTCATGAGGAACTCCATTCTGCTGTGCGTGGCCCTGATGTCCGTCAGTGCGCTGGCCCAGGCCAGCAGTGGCAGCATCCGTTTCAGCGGCCGCATCGCCGAGCCGGGCTGCACGACGAACCTGTCCCAGGGTGAGCTGAGCCTGGCCGCGTGCCCGCCATCGGCCAAGGGCTCGACGGTGGCCGTGACGGCGCTGGCCGATGGCCAGGCCGCGACGCTGCGCGATGGCAAGCGCCAGGGCCAGAAGCTGTCGGTGTCGGCCAGCGCGATGCGCGCCGGCGATATCGCCTTCTCCGAGCGTTACAGCGTGCAGGCCACCAAGCAGCAGCCGCTGCAGGGCGCCTACCTGGTGGTGGTCGACTACCTGTAAGCGCCGTTGAGGGCCGGCGGCGTTACGCCGGCTGAGGCAGCTCGAAGACCTGGCGCAGGTAGGCCAGGTAACCCGGGTCGTCGCACATGCTCTTGCCCGGCGAATCGCTGAGCTTGGCCACCGGCTGGCCATTGCAGCGGACCATCTTGATGACGATGTTGAGCGGCGTCGGCCCCAGATCATTGGTCAGGTGCGTGCCGACGCCGAACGCGACCTGGCAGCGCCCGCGGAAGTAATCGTACAGGCGCATCACCTTGGCAATGTCCAGCCCGTCGCTGAACACCAGCACCTTGCTGCGCGGATCAACCCGGCGCTGCTGGAAGTGCGCCAGCATGCGGTCGCCCCAGTCGAACGGATCGCCGGAGTCGTGGCGCACGCCGTCGAACAGCTTGCAGAAATACATGTCGAAATCGCGCAGGAACGCGTCCAGGCCCACCACGTCGGACAGCGCGATGCCGAGGTCGCCACGGTATTCGCGCGCCCACGATTCCAGCGCCGCCACCTGTGAATCCCGCAGGCGCGGGCCCAGTGCCTGGAATGCCTGCAGGTACTCGTGCGCCATGGTGCCGTGCGGAGTCATGCCGTACAGGCGGGCGAAGTGCACGTTGCTGGTGCCGACCAGCTGCGGGCCGAGGGCGTCGCGCAGCAGCGGCAGCAGGCGGGCATGCCAGTCACGCGAGTAGCGGCGGCGGCTGCCATAGTCGGCAATGCGGCACTGCTCGAAGCCGGGGGTATCGCGCAGCAGCGCGGCCTTGGCCTGCAGGCGGCGCTCACCTTCGGCGAAGTCGGCCGTGGTGGTGTTGCGGAACCACACTTCGTTGATGATCGCCAGCAGCGGTACTTCGAACAGGATGGTGTGCAGCCACGGGCCGGTGATGTCCAGCTCGATCTCGCCGGGCACGGCCGTCGACGCGCGCAGCTGGATGTACTTGCGGTCCAGATGGAACAGGCCGAGGAAATCGGCGAAGTCCGGCTTCACGAAGCGCAGGCCGCGCATGTAGTCCAGTTCCGCGTCGCTGAAACGCAGGCTGCACAGGTGGTCGATTTCTTCGTCGATCTGGTCGATGTAACGGGCCAGGTCGATGCCGGGGGTGCGGCACTTGAACCGGTACTGCACCTGGGCGCCGGGGTGCTGGTGGAGCACCGCCTGCATCATGGTGAACTTGTACAGATCGGTGTCGAGCAGGGACTGGATGATAGGCATGGGGCGGATTATGCGCCCGGCGGAGTGAACCGTGGGCGCGCCCGCCTTCCGTAGGCCGAGCCACGCTCGGCTGGAGCGTTGCCTGAGCCGCGCGTGGGCCCGGTGCTACAGCGACCTGCGCAGCAGGCGCGGCACCAGCATCAGCGCGTGTGCCCAGATCGCGGCCCACACCGCAGCCCGCACCGGCAGCGAACGCTGCCCGGCTTCGAACTTCTGGAAATAGCGCCACAGCCCCTTGTGCTTGTGCCACTCCACGAAGAACGGCCGCGAGCGGCTGGAGACACCGCGCACATGGGTAACCTGCAGATCATTGGCGATGGCCACCACCGCACCGGCCTGGCGTGCGCGCCGGCACAGGTCCAGGTCCTCGGCATGCAGCCGGTAGCCCGCGTCCCAGCCGCCGATACGGTCGAACAGTGCGCGCGGCATCATCAACAGCGCACCGGACAATGCCGGCACCCGCTGCAGTGCCTGGTGCGGGTCGCGCGCCACCGCCAGCTTCGAGCCCTTGCCGGGTGAGCGCAGCATCATCAGGAAATCCGGATCGCGGCGACGCACCGCCTCGTCGGCATGACCCTGCTCGTCCACCTGTTCGACGCCCAGCAGGCAGTCACCCAGCGCTTCGGCCCGGCGGCGCAGCTCGGCCAGCGTGCCGGGCTCTACCATCAGGTCCGGGTTGATGAAGGCCAGCCACGGGCTGTGCGAGTCGGCCACGCCCTGGTTGTTGGCGGCGGCGAAGCCGGGATTGTCCGGGTTGCCGACGAAGCGTACGCGGGCATCGTGGCTGGCATGGCGCTGCACGATGTCCAGGGTGCCGTCCAGCGAACCATTGTCGATCACCCGGATCTCGGCCACCTCCTCTGCCTGGCGCAGCCGCGAGAGGCAGGCATCGATGGTGCTGCCACTCTGGTAAGTGACGACGATGGCGGCAATGGCTGCATTCAAACGGGGAACTCCTACGCGGACGGAACGAACAGGTCGCCCTGTTCCCGCGGCATTATCGCCTGCCGCATGCGCTGCTGCAGGTCGGCACGCAGCCCGTGCAGCGGATCATGCATCAGGAAGTCGGCCAGGCGCGGCACCCAGGCCGGCCAGCGCGCCGCCAGCGCTTCCAGATCACCGTCGCGGCTGACCGCCTCCCCTGCCCGGCTGACGAAGGCGGTCTCGCACAACACATTGCGCCACCCCAGGCCAGCCATGCGCAGGCTGAGATCGACCAGCGCGGCATTCCAGCCCGCATAGCTTTCCACGTCCAGGCCACCGGCACGACGGCGCGCGTTGCCGCGCACCAGCACCGCATGTGTGACTGCAGAAGGCAGTTCCGGATGCAGCGTCGGCAGCGTGGCGCAGGTCTGCGCGAGCACCGCGGGGTCATTCGGTTCGGGATTGATCTCGCCCAGCCGTGGCCACGCCGCAGTCTCGCCGGCGTTGCACCAGGGCGTCGCCGTGGCGATGGAGGCGTCGCGGGCGAAGGCGTCCTGCAGCTGCTGCAGCCATCCCGGCGCGGGCACGCTGTCCGGTGCGAGCACGGCCACGTCCATGCCATCGCAGGCGCTCAGCATTTCGTCCAGATGGGCAACTTCGCCCAGTGGCCGCGCGCGCCGGGTGTATTCGGCCTGCAACGGCGTATGCGCCAACCAGTGTTCGACCACGGCCTGCGCACGCGGCCCGGTCTGCGCATCATCGGCCAGCCAGACCGCAGTGCCCGGCGCCGTGCCGGCATCCAGCGCGGCCAGGCAGCGGTCGAGCGCGGCATCGTCCACGCACAGCGGCAACAACACGATCGCCCCCATCCCGCCTCCGTGGTTGTCGGTGGCCACAGCGTAGCACCGGGCGGGTATCGGCCGGGTTGCACCCGCCGCCCGGCCGTAACCCCCTTATTTCTTCGCGCGCGGCGCGTTCAGCGGCTCCATCGCACGGAAGCGCTTGCTGTACTCGTCGGTCAGGTTGCGCGACTCCTGGTTGTTGCGGACGATGGTCGGCGTCAGCAGCACGATCACCTCCGAACGACGGCTGGTGCGCGTCTTCTGCCCGAACAGCGCACCGACCACCGGAATCCTGCTCAGGCCCGGAATGCCGCTGCTGCCATCGGTGGCCGAGTCGGTGATCAGGCCCGCCAGCATGATGGTGTCGCCACTCTGCACCGCTGCTTCGGTGGACAGCTTCTTGGTCGAGATGCGCGGGTTGCAGTTGCGCTCGGTGGGGTTGCAGCTGTCGGGCACGTCCGAGGCGCTGCTGACTTCCTGCACGATGTCCAGGAACACGGTGCCGTCGCGGGTCACGCGCGGGCGCACCTTGAGGATCACACCGGTGTCGATGTACTGCACCGAGCTGTAGGTGCTGGTGCCCACGCCGGTGTTCACCGTGGTGGTGTTGATCGGCACCTTGTCGCCCACGTTGAGCGTGGCCTCGGCGTTGTTGCGCACGAACACCGACGGCGTCTGCAGCAGGCGCAGGTCGGTCACCTTGTCCAGCGCACTGACCACCGCGGCCGCGTTGTGGCCGGTGAAGGCCCAGCCGACGCCGTCGTTGCCGGTGACGCCGCCGGCGAAGGTGTTCCACGAGCCACCTGCAGCCGGCGGCAGGGTCAGGCCCGCCAGGGCTCCGGTGAGCGCGCGACCGGCCACGGCATTGTCGAAGAACCAGTTCACGCCGTACTTCAGGTCGCCGGTCAGCGCGACTTCGGCCACCTGCGCCTCGATGTGCACCTGCAGCGGCATCACGTCCAGCTTCTCGATCACCTCGCGGATCGAGCGCCAGGCCTGCGGGCTGGACCGCACCAGCAGGGTGTTGGTTTCTTCCACCGCCGATACGCCGACGCGGTCACCTTCCACTTCCAGGCTGACGCTGACGTTGCCGGGCTGGCGCTGCGGCAGGTTCAGGCTGCCATTGCCGCTGCCGCCGCTGCCACTGGTACCGCCCAGCGTCGAGCCCAGGGTGCTGCTTGTGGTATCCATGCCACGATCGCCGTCACTGCCCAGCTGCGACGGGATCGCCCCCGGCGCGAGCGAGGCCGGGCTGGAAGCGCCCCGGTTGCCACTGCTGGCAAAGGCCTCGCTGAGGCGCTCGGCCAGGTCGCGCGCCTTGATGTAACGCAGTTCGTAGGAGAACAGGCGGGCACTGCCGCCGGCGGTGTCGATGCGGTCCAGCCACTGCTGGATCTGGTCCAGGTAGCGCACCTGCGGGGTGATCACCAGCACGGCGTTGGCGTTCTCCAGCGGCAGGAAGCGGAACATGCCGGCGCTGGGCGTCTTGCTCTCCTCGCCGAACACTTTCTCCAGGTCGGCAGCGACCTGCTCGGCCTTGCCCGACTGGATCGGGAACACGCCCACCGACATGCCCGACAGCCAGTCGACATCGAAGATCTCGACGGTGCGCAGGTAATTTTCCAGCTCGGCGCGGGTACCGCCGAGGGTGATCACGTTGCGCCCGCTGTCGACGTTGACGATGGCGTTGGGGCGCGCATACGGCTCCAGCACCTTCTTCATCTCGGTGGCGGAAATGAACTGCAGCGGGACCACGCGGACCTCGAAGCCGCGCGCGCTGGCGGCCGGCGCGGTGCTCGGTGCCACCGTGCCGGCCAGGGCCTGGTCGGCGGCGACGATGTTGTAGCGCCCGCCGCTGTAGACCATGCGCGCGTTGTTCCAGCCCAGCACCATCTCCAGCAGGTTCAGCGCCTGCGCCGGCGAGACCGGCTTGGGCGTGGCCAGGGTGACCGTGCCCTGCACGCCCGGTGCGATCACGTAGTTCTGGCCCAGCATGTCGCCGAGGATGGCCTTGACCACCGCATGCAGCGATTCGCCTTCGAAGTTGAAGGTGGCCTCGCCGGTGCTGGCGCCATGCAGCGCCGGCGCCGGCGCGCGCGCGGCCTCACGGTTGATCATCGTGCCGGTGCCACGGCGGATTACCGCCTGCGGCGCGCCCTGGCTCTCGCGGGCGGCATCGGCGACGCCATCGGCCGCCTGGCCGGCGCCGGCGCTGGGCGACAGGTTGCCGTTGCGCTGCACGTGCGGCGCGGACACCGTACTGCAGCCGACCAGCAGCGCGAGGGCAAAGGACCAGGGAAGAAAACGCAGGTTCATGCATTCACTCTATCGGTTGGTGCCATCGCCCGGGGGCGGCGACGGTTGTTGCTGCTGTTGCTGCAGCTGGCGACGGCGGGCCTGGATGCGTTCGCGGATGGCCTGCATCTGCGCTTCGCTGGGCCCGTTGGTGTTGGCCGGTGGCGTGTTCGTGGGTGCGGCCGGCGCGGCGGCGGCAGCGGCGTTGCCGGTACCGCGCTGTGCACTGACCCCCGGTGCAGCGACCGGCGCGGCGGGGGGCTGCACCGGTGGCGGTGCCCCGCTGCCCGGCGCTGGCGGCACCGCGCCATTGGCACCCCGCAGCACGGTCGGCGGCTCTCCGCCCTGGCCGTTGAATACCGCCAGTTCAAGGACCTGGTTGCCACCGGGGCCGATCACGGTCGCCTGCCGCGGCTGCAGCGCCACCAGCTGCCAGCCGTCCACGGCGTCGCCGTTGAGGCGCAGCCGCAGCGAGCGGTTCTGCTCGGTGGTGAAGGTGGCCATGCCGAAGTCGCCGGTCAACAGCACGCCGGTCAGGCGCAGCGCGGCACTGGCCGCGGGTTCGCTGCCACCCAGCAGGTACGGGCGCGGCCTGCGGTCTTCGGCGAACAGCGGGCGCTCGCCGATTGCGCTGTAGCTGTCGGCGCTGGCCATGCGCTCGGCCGCCAGCGGCGGCAATGACGGCAGCGCAGGCGCGGCGTCGGCATCACCGCCGGCACCGGGCAGATGGCTGCCCAGCCCGAAGCCCGTGGCCAGCCAGACGGCGGCGGCCCAACCGGCCAACGCCAGCAGGAAGCCGGTGCGCAGGCTGATCTGTTCACGTTTCATCGGCCACCTCCTGCCCTTCGGACGGGGCGACCGGCGGCGGCGCAGGGGTCGCCTCGGCCGATGAAGGCAGCGCTGCGGGCGCTGCGGCAGGCGTTGTCGCCGCGCCGTCGGCGGCGGCGCCCGGCAGCAGGTAGCCGGCCAGCTCGAACGACACGTCCAGGCCCAGCCCCGATTCATTCGGCGATTGCTGGAAACGCTGCGCGATCAGGTTGAGGTTGTCGACGAACAGGCGTGGGCTGCCGGTTTCAAGGCTGTGCAGCACGGTGGCCAGTTCGGCCACGCCGCAGCGCAGCCGCACCTGCATCGCGACACGCACGAACTCGGCATCGCGGCGGTTGTCGGCCAGCGGCGTGCGGTTGCTGATGGTGCAGCTGCGGTTGCCCGGGCTGGCCATCGCCACGGCATCCTGCAGGCGGGCGCCCAGTGCGGCGGCAGCGGCTTCGGCCGTGGCTTCGCGCAGGAAGCCCGGCCGCTGCTGCAATGCCTCGCGGGTGGCACGCAGGCGCTGTTCGATCTGCGGCTGCTGCTGCAGCTGCGCCTGCACGCGCGCCTCGCGCTCGCGCAGCGCGGCGACATCGGCATCGATCGCACGCAGCGGCTGTGTGAACCATGGGTGCACCAGCAACAGATACGCCACGCCGAGCACGGCCAGCAGCAGTGCCAGCGCCAGCCAGCGGTCACGGCGTGCGCTTGGCATCGGCATCGGCCGCCTCCGGGCTCGGTGCCGCGGCCGGCAAGGGCTGCAACTCGGCGGTCATGGTGAAGCGGTCACGGCCACTGGCGGCGCCATCAGCCTGCAGCACCCCGGTCAGGTTGACCTTGCGCCACTGCGGTGCATCCTGCAGCAGCTGCACCAGCTGCGATGCCTCGCGGCTCAGGCCGATCAGCTGCAGGTTGTTGTTCTCGATCGCCAGCTTTTCCAGGTAGGTGCCTTCCGGCAGGCGCCGGGTCAGTTCATTCCAGATTTCCACGGTACCGGCGCGCTGGCTGCGCTGTTTCTCCAGGAACGCGGCACCATCGATCAGCGCCTGCAGCTGCGCGCGTTCGCTGGCCACGCCACGCGCACTGCGCGCGCTGCGCTCGACCTGCTCACGCAGCGCGTCGGCGGCAGCCCGGCGGTTGTCCAGCAGCTGCACTGCTGCCAGCACCAGCATCACCGCTGCCGCCACCGCCAGCAGCAGGTTCCAGCGCCGCATCGGGTCTGGACGCACCTGGCGCTGCGCGGGCGGCAGCAGGTTCACCTGCAGCACGTTGCCCTGCACATCGATGGCATCGACACCGGCCAGTGCGTCGGCCCACGAGCCCACGCCACTGCGCCATGCGTCCAGCTGCCGCAACGGCCACGCCACCAGTTCGACCTGCAGCTGGCCTTCGCCGGCCGCGCCCAGTTCACGCACGTCATAGCTGACCTGGGACGCTTCGAACGGCGTCTGCCGGTCGATCTCGAAACCGACCACCGCGCGCAGGCGATCGGCCGCGGCGGCGGGCAGGCGCAGGGTACGCCGCAGGACGTCCGTCGCCGGCAGCAGCCACACCCGCGGCAGAGTACGCAGACGAGGCTCCAGCACGCGGTCCAGGTCCGCCGGCGACAGCGGCCACGGCAGGCGCGCCACCGCTTCGCGGCGCTCACCGGCCTCGCGCCAGACCTGCAGCTCGCCCCCCTGCTGCTGCAACAGCAGGCGTGCCTGACCCCAGCCCAGCGCCCATTGCCAGCGCACCGGCACCCAGGCCAGCAGCGATTGACGCCACCAGCGCAGGAAACGGCCCGCGCCCGGGCCGATCCGGCCCTGCACCTGCCGCAGACTGTCCTGCCACGCCGTCATCTTGCTGTCATTCCCTGCTCCCAGCGAAGCACTGTGTAAGTCCGCCCGGGAACCCCGCCCGAGCCACTGCGTACCACTGCCTGCACCACCGACCTGCGTCCACTGCTGTCGATGGCACCGGACTCGATACTATAGGTGCCGCTGCTGCTGGCAAGCGTTGTCGTACCGCCAGCGGAATCTGCATCACGCTCCTGCTGTGCGCGCTGCGCCATCACACTGTCCGCATCCAGGCCCAGCGCGGTCAGCACCGGTGCGCTGGCGAACTGCGGATCCGGGCGTGCCTGGCGGCTGTACAGGGTCAGGTGCGGCAGCATCGCCCGGTACAGCGGGCCGCGCATGCCCAGCACCCGCTGCAGCTCGCCCAGGGTCTCGAAGCGCTTGTTGCGGGGACCGTAGGGCAATCCGGCTGCGGCGTAGTCCTGCGCTTCGGCGCCCCCTCCCGGCTGCAGCAGGCTGTCCTCGTCGCGCCAGTCGATGATCGCCCCGGCCAGCTGCCGGGCCTGTGCATCGTCTTCGCCCAGCGCCTTGAGGAAGGCGGTCAGCAGCGCCGCATCGGCCAGATTCAGGTTGATCTTGCCGTTCTCGTCCAGCACCTTGATCTCGATGCTGGCGTCGTCGAACTGCCAGCGGTAGGTACGGCCATCGGCACGCCAGGGCGCGCGTTGCGGATCGGCCGACAGCCGCAGCAGGGCATATTCAAGGCCGGCGCGCGCACGTTCCTGCCCGCGTGCATCGTCATCCAGCACGCGCTGCTGCAGGTGCTCGACCCGTGCGCTCAGCGCGAATGCACCGACCAGCGCCGTCATCAACGCGATCAGCCACAGCACCAGCACCAGTGCCGCCCCGCCCTGCCGGCTCATCGTGCGCCTCCACTGCCACCGGCACGCAGCGCCACCACCAGCGGCGGCCACGGCGCGCCGCGGTTCGGCACGATCTGGATTTCCACCAGCATCGGCAGGCGGCGGGTGTCGTCCCAGCGCGGCAGCCAGTCGGTGACCTGCCCGGTGCTGGCATCGATGCCGCGGTAGCGCAGCTGCACCGACTTCAGGTTCTCCACCAGCACCTCCGGCGGGCGCGGCGGATTCTCGGCGATGCGCTCGCCTTCCTGCAGCAGCACCAAGTCCAGCAACAGGCGCTGTTGGCCACCGCGTCCGTCCACCTGCAGCGCGTGCAGGTAGGGTCCGCCACGGCCGAGGTAACCGGGCAGGTCGGCGGCGAACAACATGCGCTGCTCCTCACCTTGGAAGAAGACCGGCTCGCGGGTGGGGTCCGGGGCCTCCAGCGGGGTGCGCAGTGCACCCGCCAGCTGCCTGCGCAGCAACGATTCCACCGCGCGCATGCGTTCGCTTTCGGCAGCGATCTGCTCGCCGCGCTGGCTGACCGCCATCGCCGAGCGCACGCTGGCAAAGGCCAACGCCAGGCCGCCAGCCAGCAGCACCGTCGCGAGCATCACTTCGACCAGGGTGAAGCCCGCGGCGCGCCGCTTCATCGCGCGTTCTCCAGGTCGGGCGGCAACAGGCGCAGGCTGCGCCAGTGCAGTTGTTCGCGCTCGCTGTCGCCCCAGCGCACCTGCAGCTGCAGCTCGGCCAGCCATGGGGTCCCCGGTGACGTGGCCTGCACGACGTTGCCGGCGCGTGGTTCGACCCACGGCTGGACCTGCAGCTCCCAGTGATAGCGTCCCTGTTCCCAGTCACCCTGCTGGCTGCCCACCTGCAACGGCGTGTCGACGCCGGCCTGGGCCAGCAGTGACTGTGCATGCAGCACCGCGCGCGTGCGCAGTTCGGCGTCACGCACCTGTTTCGCGCCACCGGACAGGCTGCCCAGCAGCAGGGTCAGCGCCAGGCCCAGCAGAGCGAAGGCGATGATCACTTCCAGCAGGGTGAAGCCGCGCGCGCGCCGCTTCATGGCGCCCGCCAGGGCCCGGAGCGGACCTCGCCGGTGAGCCAGCCGACGTCGATGCGCCACTCGGCGCCGTCGCGCTGCAACCGGATGCGGCCGCCGCTGGAGCCGCCATCGGGATGGAACTCGATCACGCCCTGCCCCGGTGCGGTGGCCAGCTGCGCGGCGCCTTCGAACTGCACCTGCAGTTGTGCCGGCACCTCGCCCTGGCGCTGGTTGGCTCCCTCCCAGCGCCGCCGCGCCGGCTCGATCACGAAGCGCTGCGGCTCACCACGGGAAATCGCCTGCGCGCGCACCATGCGCAGCTGGTTGGCGATGTCCTTCCCGGCGCCGCGCAGCTGCATGCCGGCGAACCCTCGTGACAGGCCGGCAGCGGTGATCAGGCCGATCGCCGCGATCAGCGCGATCACCAGCAGCATCTCCAGCAGCGACAGGCCCGCCGCGCGCCTGCCGGGCAGGCGCGGGTGCGGCACCCGGCGCGGCAGGAAAGGCGTCATGCGCGGTTACGGCTGATAGCGGATATCGGCGTCGACGCTGCTGCCACCGGCCTTGCCATCCTTGCCCAGGCTGACCAGCTCGTACGGCTGGCCTTCGCCGGGCGCGCGGTATTCCAGCGCGTGGCCCCACGGATCATTCAGGTCGGCCGGCTTGGCGTATGGGCCGAGCCAGCCGCCGACGCCGGCCGGCGCGGTCACCAGGTCATTGAGCGTGCCCGGCAGCTTGCCGGTGTCGATCTGGTAGTTGTCGATCTTGGAGGCGACGGTCTGCACCTGCGCCTTGGCGATGTTGGCCTTGCCACGGTCGGCACCGCCCAGCACGCGGCTGGCGACCAGGGTCAGCACCGCGCCGATCAGCACGATGACGATGATGATCTCCAGCAGGCTCATGCCCGACTGGTTGCGCGCGGCGGCGAAGGAAAGGCGGATCGGTCGGCGACTGGCAATCATGGACGGTCCTTTCAGTTGCGGAGTGTCAGGGTTGCGGAGCGTGCCATCGTCAACCGATGGCATTGGTCAGGTCGTACAGCGGCACCAGCACGGCCACGATCACCGCACCGACCACCGAGGCCAGCACCAGGGTGATCGCCGGCACCATCGCCGCCAGCATGCGGTCGATGCGCCGGGCGCTGTCCTGTTCGAAGGTATCGGCCGCTTTCAGCAGCATGGTATCGAGCCCGCCGGATTCCTCGCCGACCTGGATCATCTGCAGCGCCAGGCGCGGGAACCGCTTGCCGCGCGACAGCGCCAGCGACAGGCCGGCACCGTTCTTCACTTCATCGGCGGCCGTTTCGACGTCGGCGGCCAGGGCGCGGTTGCCCAGCACGTTGCGCGCGATGCCCAGCGCACCCAGCAGCGGCACGCCATTGCGCAGCAGTGTGCCCAGCGTGCGCGCCAGCCGGGCGGTTTCCAGCTCGCCGATGAGGCGGCCGATGCCACGCCGCTGCAGCAGCCAGCCATCCAGCGCCAGACGGAACGCCGGTTGCCGCGCCTTGCGCTCGAAAAACAGCACCAGCACGCCGGGCACCACCAGCAGCAGCACCCACCAGTCGCGCACGAACAGGCCCAGCTGCAGCACTGCGTTGGTGAACCACGGCAGCGCCACGTCCAGGCTTTCGTACATCTGCGCGAACTGCGGCACCACGTAGCCGAGCAGGAACAACAGCGCGCCACCGACCACCACCAGCAGGATCGCCGGGTAGACCAGTGCGTTGATGACCTTGCCCTGCAGCGCACGGCTGCGCTCGAGGTAGTCGGCCAGGCGCTGCAGGGTTTCATGCAGGCTGCCACCGGCCTCGCCGGCACGCACCATGTTCACGTACAGGCGCGAGAACAGCCCATGCTGGCGTTCCAGCGCGGTGGACAGGGGCGCACCGCCGCGCACTACGTCGCGGATGTCGGTGATCGCGCGGCGTGACCGTTCGTCCTCGGGCAAGCCCAGCAGGATCGACAGCGCGCGATCCAGCGGCTGGCCGGCACCGAGCAGGGTCGCCAACTGCTGGGTGAACTGCAGCAATGCAGCACCCTGCAGCGGGCGCTGCTGCAGCAGGTTGCGCCAGCTGCTCCCGCCGATCGCGCCGGCGTCGGCCAGCTGCGTCTCCATCGGCAGGTGGCCCTGGTCCTGCAGGCGCGCGATCAGCTCGGCCTCGCTGGCCGCTTCCATCTGCCCGTCGAAGACCTCGCCATGCGGGTTGAGCGCCTTGTAGCGATAGTTCGGCATGTCAGCCCCGGCGTCCTGCGCGCATCAGCTTTCCTCGGTCACGCGCAGCACTTCCTCGATGGTGGTCTGCCCGCTCAGCGCCTTGGACAGGCCATCTTCGTACATCGTGCGCATGCCGGCCTCGCGGGCGATGCGTTCGATCTCGCCCATGCCGTCGCGACGCATCACCGCACGGCGAAGCGCATCGTTCATCACCAGGAATTCCATGATGGTGGTACGCCCCAGATAGCCGGTCGGCGCCAGCGCAGACGGCTTGGGGCGGTACAGATGGATCGGCCCTTGCGGCTGCAGGCGGCGCAGTTCGAACCGTTCGATCTCCTCCGGCGAGGCTGCGTAGCGCTCGGCGTGGGTCGGCTCCAGCCGGCGTACCAGGCGCTGGGCCAGGATGCCGTTGATGGTGGAGGTGAGCAGGTAGTCTTCCACGCCCATGTCGAGCAGCCGGGTGATGCCGCCGGCTGCATTGTTGGTGTGCAAGGTCGACAGCACCAGGTGGCCGGTCAGTGCCGACTGGATCGCAATGCGCGCGGTTTCCAGGTCGCGCATTTCACCGATCATGATGATGTCCGGATCCTGGCGGACGATGCTGCGCAGCGCATTGGCGAAGTCCAGGCCGATCTGCGGCTTGGCCTGGATCTGGTTGATGCCCTCGATCTGGTACTCGACCGGGTCTTCGACCGTGATGATCTTGACGTCGGCGGTGTTGAGCTGGCTCAGCGCGGTGTACAGCGTGGTGGTCTTGCCCGAACCGGTCGGGCCGGTCACCAGCAGGATGCCATGCGGCTGTTCCAGCACTTTGCGGAACTGCGGCAGGAAGGCGTCGGTGAAACCCAGCCGATGGAAATCGAACACCACTGTCTCGCGGTCGAGCAGTCGCATCACCACGCTTTCGCCGTGCGCGGTCGGCACGGTGCTCACGCGCAGGTCCAGTTCCTTGCCCTGCACGCGCAGCATGATGCGGCCGTCCTGCGGCAGGCGCCGTTCGGCGATGTTGAGCCGGGCCATGATCTTGATGCGGCTGATCACCGCGGCAGTGAGGTTGGCCGGCGGGCTTTCGCCCTCCACCAGCACGCCATCGACGCGGTAGCGGACCTTCAGCCGGCTCTCGAACGGTTCGACATGGATGTCCGAGGCGCGCAGCTCCACCGCACGCTGGATCACCAGGTTGACCAGGCGGATCACCGGCGCTTCCGACGCAAGATCGCGCAGGTGCTCGATATCGTCGACGGCACCGCCCTCGCCATCGGCGGTTTCCACGATCGCCCCCATCGCGCTGCGGCCCTGGCCGAACCAGCGCTCGACCAGATCATCGATCTCCGCGCGCATGCCCAGCACCGGCGTCACCGGGACCCCCAGCGCCAGCTGCACGGCCTGCTGCGGATAGGCGTCATGGGCATCGGCCAGCCACAGCCGCACCCCGTGTTCATCCAGTTCCAGCGGGCACACGTGGAACTGCTTGAGGAAACGCAGCGACAGCGGCAGCCCCTCGGCCAGCGCCTGCGGCGGCGCTTCAGGCACCTGCTTGCCCTCCAGCAGCGGCAGGCCCAGCACTTCGGCGCTGGCCAGCGCCTGGTCGCGTTCAGACACCAGGCCCAGCCGCACCAGCAGGCCCAGCAGGCTGCCGCCGGCCTCGGCATGCAGCGGCCGCGCGCGCGCCAGGTCGCCTTCCTTGAGCCGGCCGCGTGCCAGCAGCGCATCGAGGATGCGGCCTTCGGCGTCGTCGGTAACGGGTGCAGCGAGCGCGTTCACATGACTCTCCTGTCAATCGGCCCGACTTTAGCAGTTAAGCCGTGATTTCCGCTGCCCCGCGGCCACCTTTCGTAAAAAGACGAAGCCCGTCACACAGGGTGACGGGCGTCGGCCGTTCAACTACGACAACGGGTGCTTACTGCGTGGCGAGAATGCTCACGCCGTTGTATGCCGCTTCGCCCACCACCTTGATGTAGTAGGTGCCCGCGACCGGCTTGTTCACCCGCACCGTTTCGGAGGTGCCAGGGCGGGTCGACTTGGCGTCGTTGTCGCTGGCACTCGGCTCGCGTCCCTGGGCGATGTAGACCGAGACGTTGCCGGTACCGCCGTAGGTGATCACGCTGAGCTGCTTGCCGGCGGCCGCCTCGAAGCTGTACAGGCGGCTGCTACCGGCCGTACCGTTCAGGCCCCCCACGGCGGCCTTGTTGGTCAGCGGCGTCGCCACCGGCCCGCAGTTCTCGGTGCACGGCTCTTCCAGCGCCTTGGCCAGCGCCGCCTTGGCATCAACGATACCGGTACCGATCGGGGTGGCAGCCGGGATGCTGACCGGGAAGGGACGCGCGGTCTCCTTCAGCAGCGTGCGCATCGCCGCCGGGGCCAGCGGATCCTTGCCCTTGGCGATCAGCGCGCTCTGCACCAACGCAGCGACCGCTGCCACGTGCGGCGACGCCATCGACGTGCCGCCCATGCCCATGTAGCTGTAGCTGCCCGACTGCGGGGTGGTGGCCGCATCCGAACCGGACTGCCAGATGTAGCCGCCCGGGTTGCCGTCCACGCTGCCACCGCCGCCGGGGCCGGACAGGTCCACGCGCGTGCCGTAGTTGGAGTAGTAGGTGATGCCGCCGGTGATACGGGTGGCGCCGACGGTCACCACGCCATCGCAGCTGGCCGGACGGTACTTGGATGCGTTGTCGGTCTCGTTGCCGGCGGCCACCACCACGGTGGTGCCGCGCGAGATCGCGCCGTTGATCGCGTCCTGGTAGGTCCCGTCACAGCTGCCGCTGCCGCCGAGGCTCATGTTGATGATCTCGGCCGGGTTGGCATTGGCGGGCACGCCCGCCACGGTGCCGCCGGACGCCCAGGTGATGGCGTCGGCGATATCGGAGAGGTAGCCACCGCACTTGCCGAGCACGCGGACCGGCAGCACCTTGGCCTTGTGCGCGACACCAGCCATGCCGACGCCGTTGTTGGTCTGCTCGGCCACGGTACCGGCCACATGGGTACCGTGCCAGGAACTGTCCTCGGCGACGGAGCCGGTGTAGCACTCGTTGTCGTTCTCGACCCAGTCACCATAGTCCTGCGCGCCCGGCACGCGATCGTTGGTGGCACGGCGCGACGTCTCGGCATCGCTGATGAAGTCGTAGCCTTCCAGCAGGTTGCCGACCAGGTCCGGGTGCTGCGGCAGGATGCCGGTGTCGAGCACGGCCACCACCACGCCCTCGCCCTGCGACACATCCCACGCAGACGGCGCGTTGATGCCACCGGTGGCGTTGTGCAGGTGCCACTGGTACTGCTGGTAGTACGGATCGTTCGGTGCCAGCGCCGGCTGCACGTCACCGGCACGCAGCTCGGTGCGGCGCAGCTTCACGTCGGCTTCGGCGTACTGCACGGCCGGGTCGGCCTTCAGTTCCTTCAGCACGCGCTGCAGTTCCGCAGGCGCCAGGCGCCCCTGCAGACGGATCAGGTCGGCACCGACGCCGAGCCTGCGCACGACCTGCGGGCCAAGCGTGCTGGCGCGGGCGGTGCCACCGGACAGGCTGGCGCGGGTCAGCGCGGACTGCACGGTGGACAGCTTGGCCGAACGGTCGCCCGCCGCAGCGGTGCCGGCACGGTACTTGACGATGATGCGCTCGGCGCCCGGCTCGGCGGTGCTGGCCTGACGCACCGGTTCACGGGTCGGCAACCCGGCGGCGTGGACGGCACCCACCGCGGTCATCGACAGCACGGCGGCGGCAAGCACATTGATGCGAAGGTTCTGCTTCTTGATCACGTCGAATTCCTCTTCTGGGTCATGGATCGAACCAACACTGCGGCCATCATTCCTTGACGACTCCCGGCCGGCCCAGCCGGGATTGCCGTGACCTCCCCCCAGGCCCTCGTTGCAGGTGATGCGCCGGCGTGGGTGGCCGCCGGCGCGATGGACGGGCTTACCAGCCGAAGCCGGCGCCCACGCCGACCGAGCTGTCATCGCTGCTGAAGGCGCCGCCGAAGGTGACCGTGGCGCGATCGCTGATCGCGCGCTGGTAACCCAGTGACAACGCCGATTCGCCGCCCTGGAAACCGATGCCGACGCCGACCCGGTTCTGGGTGCGGATGCCGGCGGCACTGGTGGCCATGTTGAGCATCGCCGCGCTCATCGCACCCTGGCGGTCGATGCGGCGGTCCATGTGGCGCAGGCGTCCATCGATTTCGCCCTTGAACACATCGAAGCTGTCGGCGACGGCCTGCACGCGACTGTCGGTGTAGCTGTTCGCCGTGGCCACGCCACGATCCAGCTGGCCCTTGTTGACGGCGTCGGTGGCGGTGGTGCCGGCGGCGACGTTGGTGACCTGGCGTTCGTTGCCTTCGCTGCCGACCGACACGGTGTTGGCACGGTCGGCGACCGAACCCTGGCCCAGTGCCACGGCATTTGCGGCCGTGGCATTCGCACCCTGGCCAATGGCCGTGGACGACGCGCCGCTGGCGACGGCCCCCTCGCCCATGGCCACCGCATTGGCGCCAGGCGCCGGGGTTCCCACCGGAATCCCGGCGCCCGCTGCGGCCACGGTCGGCGTGCCCTGCACGCGCGCGCTGCCTGCGGTCGACGCGGCCGGTGCGGCATCGGCTGCCGCGGCGGCATCCCCAATGTTGGCCGAACCGTCATCCAGCGACGCACTCATTGCGCGCAGGCTGGCCGTGCCGGTGCGGGTGCCACCGGCGGTGCGGCGGTCGATCTCGCTCACCTTGCGGTCCAACGCACCCAGCGCATCGCCGACGTTGCTGTAGGTAGCGCCCTGGATCACATAGTTCGGTGCCACGAACACGCCTTGCATGCCGACGCTGGCGCCACCGCCGAGGAAGCTGGCGGCGTCACTGAGCGACTGGAACAACTGCCCGCCATTGATCGCCTGGCGGCTGCCGGCGGCAATGCTGCCGGCGCCGACATTGTCGATGGTGGTGCCCTGGATGCCGGACAGGGTCAGGCGCTCACGGCTGGCATCGTCATAGCCGACCGCACTGGCCGCCGTGGTCTCGACCGTGGCGATGCGCGCGTCGAAATCACCGACCCGGGTTTCCACGGCGCCGACGCGCTGGTTGGTGACATTGAGCTGTGACCCGGTGACCGCATCGGTACTGCCGGCGGCAATGCGGCCGTCGGCCACGTTGACGATGCGTCGGGTGGCCGGACCGGCGGTGCCGTTGCCACCGCCGACCGAGACCACATTGGCCTCCAGCGCACGCGAACCGGCACCCAATGCCACCGAGTTGTTGCCGCTGGCGCCGCTGTTGGCGCCCAGTGCCAGTGCCGCGTTGCCGATGGCCGTGGCGCCGCTGCCCAGCGCATTGCTGCGGCTGCCACTGGCGTTGGCGTTGCCGCCGATGGCCACGGCATCGGCGCCGGTGGCACTGGCGGTACCCGAACCGTTGGCCTTGAAGCGTTGCCCGACCGCATCGGCGGTGGCGGCCACTGCATCCAGCTGGCCCTTGTTCACCGCATCGGTGGCCTGCGTACCGGCCGCGACATTGGTCAGCTGGCGGTTGATCGCGCTGTGGGTGACTCCGGCAGCATCGACCCACTCCTGCGCGGCACCCACCGACACCGTGTTGGCGCGGTCGGCCAGCGAGCCCGCACCCAACGCGACGCTGTTGCCGGCGTCCTTGGTGGTCCAGGTGTTGCTGCCGAGCACCGTCGCGTTGCTGGCCTGCGCGTAGCTGTTGTAGCCGACCACGGTGGCGCCGTCTTCGGTGGCCCACGCCTCGCTGCCGATGGCGGTGGTGAACCGGCCAGCGCTGACGCTGGCGGCATCCTGTCCGGCCAGTGCATTGAAGCCGACCGCCACGCCGTTCAATCCGGTCGCGGCGTTGTTGCCCAGAGCGGTGCCGTACTCGCCCGCCTTGGCCTGCACGCCGAAGCCGGCGCCGGCGATCTCCGCGATGGTGCCCTGGCCCACCGCCGTGGACACGTCGGCGGCCTGTGCGGCACTGCCGATCGCGGTGCCGAAGAAGCCGGCGCTGGCGCCTGCACCAAACGCCGTGGCGCGCCAGCCACTGGCCTGTGCGAAGTTGCCGACTGCCGTGGTTTCGCGACCATCGGCGATCGCGCCGTAGCCCACTGCGGTGGCCGCCAGGCCGGCGGCCTCGGCCATGCCGCCGACAGCGGTTGCCCCGATGCCCTGCGACTGCGACTGCGCGCCGATCGCAATGCTGGCGGCGCCGCCGCTGCTGCTCTGTGCACCCAGCGCGACGGCACCGCCTGCGGTGCTGCTGGCACCGCTGCCGATCGCCACACCCTGCTCGGCCGTGGCCAGCGCGTCGACGCCGACCGCGGTGGCATTGGCCGCGACCACCGTTGCGCCGCTGCCCACTGCGGTGGCGCCGTTGCCAATTGCATTGGCCGCGTTGCCAGCGGCGAGCGCATCGTCGCCCTCCACCCGTGCTCCGGCTTCGCCATCGGCGTTGCCGCTGGCCTGGAACTGCCGGCCGGTCCTGTCGGCAACGCTGGCAACCGCGTCCAGCTGGCCCTTGTTCACCGCGTCGGTGGCCTCGGTGCCCGCCGCCACGTGCGTCACCTGGCGCTCGCCGCCGGCGGTGCCCACGGCCACAGTATTGTCGCGCTCGGCCTTGGAGCCGGCGCCCAGCGCCACGCTGTTCAACCCACTGGCGGTGGCACTGGCGCCCAGTGCCGTGGCATCTGCCGCATCCGCCCACGAATTCCAGCCGATCGCGGTGGCGTAATCTTCGGTCGCCCAGGCGCCGGCACCGAAGGCCGCCGCGCCGGTGCCGCTGGCGCGCGACGGGATCAGGCCGAAGAAGGTGCTGCCACCGATGGCCACACTCTCGGCGCCACTGGCTTCGCTGGACTGGCCGACCGCAACGGCACCGCTACCGGCCGCCGCGGCACCGAAGCCGACCGCCGTGGTGTTGGCGCCACTGGCGGTCGAACCGTAGCCCAGCGCGGTGCCGAGGCGACCGCTGGCTTCGGCATAGCCACCGACGGCGGTGGTGCCATCGGCGGAGGCGGCACTGCGGAAGCCACTGGCCAGTGCCTGCGTGCCGCTGGCATTGGATTCGGTGCCGGTTGCGGTGCTGTACGCACCGCTGGCCTGGGCCCGCGCACCCACGGCACTGGCCCCCAGCTCGCTGGCGCTGGCGCCGGTCCCGAGCGCGAGGCTGTCCTCGCCGGTGGCCTGTGCGGTGCTGCCCAGCGCCGCAGCGTTGTTGCCGGTGGCCAGCGCGTCGATGCCGACGGCGGTGGCGTTGGCCGCCAGTGCATTGGCACCGCTACCGAGCGCGGTGGCACCGTTGCCGATCGCGTTGGCCGCATCACCAGCCGCCAGCGCGTTGTCGCCCTCGACCAGTGCGCCGGTTTCACCGTCGGCGTTGCCACTGGCCTGGAATTGCCTGCTGGTCTTTTCCGCTGCGGCGGCGACGGCATCAAGCTGGTTCTTGTTGACCGCATCGGTGCCCTGCGTGCCAGCGGCCACATTGGTGATCTGGCGGGTGTTGCCACCGCCGCCGACCGACACGGTGTTGTCACGGTCGGCGATCGAGTCGGCGCCCAGCGCCACGCTATTGGCCGCGCGCGATTCGGCGGCGTTGCCCAGCGCGGTGCTGTTGATGCCAGCCGACCAGGCGCCGCCACCGACAGCGGTGGAGTAGTTGCCCGATGCTTCGGTGGCCAGCACGCCGAACAGCGAGCCGCCGACGGCGACGCTGTTGGTGCCGGTCGCCAGGCTGCCCTGGCCGGTGGCCGTGCTGTAGGCACCCGAGGCTTCGGCGTCGCCGCCCAGCGCCACGCTGTTGGAACCGGAAGCATTGGCGAAGTTGCCGAAGGCAGTGGCGTTGAACGCCGAAGCCTGCGCGTAGCCACCGATGGCGGTGCTGTAGCCGCCGGTCGCTTCGGCACCGATGCCGAACGCGGCCGACGCGGTGCCGCTGGCGACGCTTTCGCTGCCGACCGCGGTGGCGCCGCTGCCACTGGCGTTGCTGAAGTAACCCACCGCCACGGCCTCCTCACCGGAGGCTTCGGACAGCACGCCGCTGGCGGTGCTGCCGGCGCCGCTGGCGATGCTGGCGGCGCCGAACGCCGCGCTCTGCTCGCCGCTGGCCTCGCTCTCCGCACCCTGTGCGGTGGCGTACTCGCCGGTCGCCTGCGCGTTGGCGCCGACTGCGCTGGCGTTGGCGGCACTGGCCAGGGCGTTGAAGCCCAGTGCCTGCGCGTTGGTGGCCAGCGCGTTGGCACCGCTGCCGAGCGCGGTGGCACCGTTGCCGATGGCATTGGCCGCATCACCGGCCGCCAGCGCGTTGTCACCGTCCACCAGGGCACCGGCCACGTCGTCGCCGTTGCCGCTGGCCTGGAAGAAGCGGCTGGTGGTGGTGGCGGTGGTCGCAACCGCGTCGAGCTGTGCCTTGTTCACCGCGTCGGTGGCCTGGGTACCGGCAGCGACGTTGGTCAGCTGGCGCTCGTTGCCGGCGCTGCCGACCGAAACGCTGCGGGCGCGGTTGGCAACCGAGCCGGCGCCCAGCGCGACGGCGTTGCTGGCACTGGCGTTGCTGCCGGCGCCGAGCGCGATCGCGCTTTCACCACCGGCGACCGTGTTGGTGCCGATGGCGATGCTGTTGACGCTGTTGCCGAGCGCCTGGAAGCCCAGCGCCACGCTGTTGTCGCCATACCCGAAGGCGCCCCGGCCGACCGCCGTGGCGCTGGCACCGTTGGCCCAGCTGTTGTAACCGATGGACGTTGCGCCGCTGCCACTGGCCCACGCCGCATTGCCGAACGCCGAGGCATTGGTGGCCGTGGCCCACGCACCGGAGCCGAAGGCACTGGCGCCACTGGCCGTGGCCCAGCTGTAGCCACCGACGGCGGTGCTGTCGTCGCTGCTGGCGAAGGCACTGTCGCCAACCGCAACCGCGTAGCCGCCGGTTGCACGCGACGTTCCGCCAGCAGCGAAGCTGTTGTCCCCGCTGGCCTTGGCCGCATTGCCGAACGCGCTGCTGGCGGCGCCGGTGGCCTGTGCGCCGCTGCCCACTGCGGTGGCGTTGGCGACGGCGGTGGTGCCTACCTGCTGCGCCGTGCCGTCGGCACCGATGATCGGCTGGTTGTACTCGTCGTAGGCCTGGCCGAGGCCACCGATGGCAACACCGCCGTTGCCGGTGGCGTTGCTGTTGCGACCGACCGCCACGGCGTCGTCACCGATGGCCGAAGCGGCCGCGCCATGTGCAACCGCGCCGGCGCCGATCGCATTGCTCGACGAACCGGCCGCCACCGCGCCTTCGCCCTCGGCGAGCGCACCGGCATCACTGCCCGCTTCCGGCTGGGCCTGGAAGAAGCGCGCGGTGTTGTCCGCGGTACTGGCCACGGCGTCCAGCTGCGCCTTGTTCACTGCGTCGGTGGCTTCGCTGCCCGCGGCCACGCTGGTGATCTGCCGTTCGTTGCCGGCACTGCCCACGGCCACACTGTTGGCGCGCACCGCTTCGGAATTCGCGCCAAGCGCGACGCTGTTGGCGCCACGCGCAGTGGCGTAGTACCCGACGGCCGTGCTCTGTGCGCCGCTGGCCCAGGTCTGCGCGCCGAGTGCGCTGGCATTCTCACCCGGGGCGTAAGCGAAGTAGCCGACGGCGGTGGATTCCGCGCCGGAGGCTTCGGTCAGGCTGCCGTTGGCCACCGCGCGGTCACCGCTTGCGATGGCACCGGCGCCGACGGCCGTCGCCGCTTCGCCGCTGGCCTGGGTCTGCACGAAGAAACCCAGGCCCGGAATCAGGTCGGCCGGGCCACCGATGGCCACGCTGCTGGTGCCGGTGGCGTTGCTCTGCGTACCCAGCGCAGTGGAGTAATCACCGATGGCATTGGCGACCGCACCGAACGCGGAGGCCTGGGCACCGGCGGCATAGGCACCGACGCCGTAGGACGACGCCGCAAAGCCGCTGGCTTCGGCACTGGCGCCCACCGCGGTGCCACCGACACCGGCGCTGGTGGCGCCGGTTTCGACCGGCACGCCACCACTGGTGATCAGCGGATTGCCATCGGCATCCACCGCAGCACCACCGACAGCGACGCTGCCCGGGCCGTTCGCCTGCGCGTTGTTGCCGAACGCGGCGCTGTTCTGACCTGAGGCCAGTGCGTTGTTGCCCACCGCGGTCGCGTTCTGTGCGACGGCATTGGCGCCCGCGCCCACAGCGGTGGTGCCGTTGCCGATCGCGTTGGCCGCCTCGCCGGCCGCCAGTGCCTCGTCGCCTTCGGCCAGCGCGCCCGCGTCGCTGTTGCGGCTGCCCGTGGCCTGGAAGTGCCTGGCGGTGGCATCGGCCACGGCGGCCACGTCCTTCAACTGGCCGACATTGACCGCATCGGTGTCTTCGGTGCCCGCCGCGACACTGGTGATCTGGCGGGTCAGGCCGTACTCGGCCGCACCGACGGACACCGTATCGACGCGGTCGGCCAGCGAGCCGGCACCCAGCGCCACGCTGCCGGTGGCGACCGCCGCCGAGTTGGAACCCAGCGCGGTGCTGTACTCACCCACGGCGGTGCTGAACGCACCCACCGCGATCGATGCTTCATTGGCGGCGGTGGCGCCACGGCCCAGAGCGGTACTGCCCGGACCCATCGCCACGGCACCGCCACCGACGGCAGTGGCGCCGTCGGCGCTTGCTTCGGACAAGGCACCCAGTGCGGTAGCCGCGCCGTTCTCGCTGGCGGCATAGGCGCTGGCGCCGACAGCGGTGTCACCGAGGCCGAACGCGGCCGCGCTCTGCCCGACCACCACGCTGGCGTCGCCGATGGCCAGGGCGCCCTGGCCGAATGCGCTGGCGCCCAGGCCGGCGGCAATGGCCTGGGTGCCGATGGCAGTCGTGGCGTTGGCCAACGCCTGTGCACCGGCACCGGCGGCCACCGCGCCCTGCCCGTCGATCTTCGCTGCGTCGCTGTCATCACCGGCGCCATCGGCCTTGAAATAGCGCTCGCCATCGGCGGCCACGTCCGCCAGCGCCGCCTGCGTGGCGCGCGCCTGCGCATCCAGCTGCGCCTTGTTCACCGCATCGGTGGCCTGGGTGCCGGCGGCCACGTTGGTGATCTGCCGTTCCTTGCCGGCATCGCCGACGGACACGGTGTTGGCGCGCGCGGCCTTGGAACCGGCGCCCAGCGCCACGCTGTTGGCCGCGCTCGCGCTGCTGTTGCCGCCGATCGCCACCGCGTTGCTGCCCTTGGCGCTGGCCGTGCCTTCAACCAGGCACTTTTCCAGCAGCTTGCCACTGAACGCCACGCAGGTAGCGCTGCCGCCGATCTGCACCGACTGCGCAACGGCGGCACTGCTCATGCCCAATCCCAATACCAGCCCCAGTGCCACAGCCAGCGCGGCTGGCGTTGCCTGCGTCGTGTCGCGGCGCTGGTCGACCACACCACCGCTGCTGTCGGAAGAGGCCAGTTCCGAGGCCACGACCAACTGACCCAATGCTTTGTTCCAGACCTTGCGATAAATCCGATTCATCGGTACGGCTCCTGATTGGACTGGTTTTGGGCAAAGCAACGCCACCGCCGGGCCGTGCGGCCCAACGTCCCCCCTGGGGGCGTCTATTCGCGTGATTTACTGCGGGTATTGCCGAACGGCGCGCAGCGACAGAAACCCGAGCGCATGCGCCAAGCGGTTACTGCGAAATGAATGATTCTGAAACGGGCTTCAAGTGTTAACGGCAACTTTGGAGAACGTCAAGACTTTGACACGACAAATCCTATTGCCGTGAAGCAGTTCACTATTTCACGGGTTTATAAAAGGATTTCGTTATGCAGACGTGACGAACGGCTGGCGCATGAAAATCGATGTAACTAGCGGGCGCGACTGGAGTTTCACACGCGCAAAGAAAAACCCGCTGGCAATGCAGCGGGTTTTTCCATACGCGATGGCATTGCGCCCTGCGCGGGATGATGCGATCAGCCGCACCACACCCGTGCATTGCGGAACATGCGCATCCACGGCGAATCCCCCTGCCATTCGGCGGGCGCCCAGCTCAGGTTGAGCGCGCGCGGGGTGCGCTCCGGGTGCGGCATCATGATGGTGACGCGACCGTCGCTGCTGGTGAGGCCGGTGATGCCGTCCGGCGAACCGTTCGGATTCAGCGGATACTGGCTGGCAACGTTGCCATGGCCATCGATGTAGCGCAGCGAGACGCGGGCCGCGGCCTGGTCGACGGCCGTGTCGAACACCGCCTGGCCTTCACCATGCGCCACCGCCACCGGCAGGCGCGAGCCGGCCATGCCACGCAGCAGGATCGACGGCGACTCCACCACTTCCAGCAGCGCGGTACGGGCTTCGAACTGCTCGCTGGCATTGCGGCGGAACTGCGGCCAGTGCTCGGCACCCGGAATGATGCCCTTGAGCTGGCTCATCATCTGGCAGCCGTTGCACACGCCCAGCGCGAAGCTGTCTTCGCGCGCGAAGAACGCGGCGAAGGCATCACGCAACGCACTGCGCTCCAGGATCGAGGTGGCCCAGCCACGGCCGGCACCGAGCACATCGCCATAGCTGAAGCCACCACAGGCGACCAGGCCGGTGAACTCCTGCAGCGCCACGCGGCCTTCGATCAGGTCGCTCATGTGCACGTCGAAGGCACGGAAGCCGGCACGTTCGAAGGCGTTGGCCATTTCAATCTGGCCGTTGACGCCCTGCTCGCGCAGCACCGCCACGCGTGGACGCGCACCGGTGCTGATGAACGGTGCTGCGACATCTTCGTTGAGATCAAAGCTGAGCTTCGGCTTCAGGCCCGGTGCGCTGAAGGCACGTGCCACCTCGCGCTCGGCGTCGGCATTGGCCGGATTGTCGCGGCGCTTCTGCATCGCGTGAGTGACCGACCACCAGGCGTCGAACAGCGCTTCCCAGCGCCATTCGGCCAGGTTGCCACCGCCCAGCGACACACGCACCACCGGTGCGGTGGTCGGTTTGGCGATGCGCTGTGCGCATTCGGTCAGTGCATGGCGCTCGACCAGGTCAGCGAACGCGGCGCGGTCTTCGCGTGCGATCTGCACCACCGCACCCAGTTCCTCATTGAACAGGCTGCGGAACGGATCATCGCCCCACGCATCGAGGGTGATGTCCAGGCCCATCCGCGAGGTGAAGGCCATTTCGCACAGCGCGGCGAAGGCACCACCGTCGCTGCGGTCGTGGTAAGCCAGCAGCAGGCCGGCCTGGCGCGCATCGCGGATCAGCTCGAAGAAACCCCGCAGGCGCTGCGGGTCGTCCAGGTCCGGGGCGGCACCGGCGAAGGCCGGCAGGTCGCCATGGTCGGCGTGCACCTGGGCCAGGATCGAACCGCCCAGGCGCTGCTTGCCGGCCCCCAGGCCGATCAGCCACAGCTCGCTTTCCACGTCGCGGTCGAGCAGCGGGGTCAGCTGCTGGCGCACATCGGCCACCGGCGCGAACGCCGAGATCACCAGCGACACCGGCGACACGCTCTTGTGCGCTTCGCCCTGGTCGTGCCACTGCGCCTGCATCGACAGCGAGTCCTTGCCCACCGGGATGCTGATGTCCAGCTGCGGGCACAGTTCCATGCCCACCGCCTTCACCGCGTCGTACAGCAGCGCGTCTTCGCCCGGGTGGCCGGCCGCGGCCATCCAGTTCGCCGACAGCTTGATCTCATCCAGCGCATCGACCGGGGCCGCGCACAGGTTGGTCAGCGCTTCGCCCACCGCCATGCGCGCCGAAGCCGCCGCATCGAGCAGGGCCAGCGGGGTGCGCTCGCCGATCGACATCGCCTCACCGGCCACGCCGTCGAAGTCGGCCAGGGTGATCGCCACATCGGCCACCGGCAGCTGCCACGGGCCGACCATCTGTTCGCGCGCGGTCAGGCCGCCGACGCTGCGGTCGCCGATGGTGACCAGGAAATTCTTCGAAGCCACGGTCGGGTGCGCCAGCACGCGCAGACCGGCCTCATGCAGGTCCAAGCCGCCGGTCTTCAGCGCCGGCCAGCGCGGTGCCGGCGGATGTGCGGTGTCGCGATGCATCTTCGGCGGCTTGCCGAACAGCACGTCCATCGGCAGATCGATCGGTGCATCGGCCGGGGTGTGGCCCGGCACGGCGCCGTAGGCCACCACCAGATGCTCTTCAGCGGTGGCCACGCCGACGGCCGCGAAGGGGCAGCGTTCGCGGGCGCACAGCGCGGCGAACTCGGCCAGGCGTTCCTGGGCCACGCCCAGCACGTAGCGTTCCTGCGACTCGTTGCACCACAGCTGCATCGGCGACAGCGACGGATCATCGGTGGGCACCTTGCCCAGGTCGATGACACCACCGACGTTCGAGTCGTGCAGCAGTTCGGGGATGGCGTTGGACAGGCCACCGGCGCCGACGTCGTGGAAGAACTTGATCGGGTTGTTGGCGCCCATCGCCACGCAGCGGTCGATGACCTCCTGGCAGCGGCGTTCCATTTCCGGGTTGTCGCGCTGCACGCTGGCGAAGTCCAGGTCCTCGGCGCTTTCACCGGAGGCCACCGAACTGGCGGCACCGCCGCCCAGGCCGATCAGCATCGCCGGCCCGCCGAGCACGATGACAGCATCACCGGCCTGCAGCGGGATCTTGTCGACCTGGATGCGGTCGATCGCGCCGAGGCCACCGGCCAGCATGATCGGCTTGTCGTACGCGCGCACCAGATCGGCGCCTTCGGGCAATTCGAAGCTGCGGAAGTAGCCGAGCAGGTTGGGGCGGCCGAACTCGTTGTTGAACGCGGCGCCGCCGAGCGGGCCGTCGGTCATGATTTCCAGCGCCGGCGCCATGCGCGGGTTCAGCGCGCGCGGCGCTTCCCACGGCTGCGGCAGCTCGGGGATGCGCAGGTGCGAGACCGAGAAGCCGGTCAGGCCCGCCTTCGGCTTGCCGCCACGGCCGGTCGCGCCCTCGTCGCGGATCTCGCCACCGGCACCGGTCGAGGCACCGGGGAACGGCGCGATCGCGGTCGGATGGTTGTGCGTTTCCACCTTGATCTGGAAGGCGCTGGGTACCTGCGGCTCGCGGCGGTATTCGCCACTGGCCGGATCGGGACGGTAGCGCGAGGCCGGATGGCCTTCGATCACCGCAGCGTTGTCGCTGTACGCGCTGAGCGTGTGCTGCGGGGTCTGCTGGTGGGTGTTCTTGATCATCCGGAACAGCGAGCGGTCCTGTTCCTGGCCGTCGATGGTCCAGCTGGCATTGAAGATCTTGTGCCGGCAGTGCTCGGAATTGGCCTGCGCGAACATCATCAGTTCCACGTCCGACGGCGACCGGCCCAGCGCGGTGAAGCGTTCACGCAGGTAGTCGATCTCGTCCTGGGCCATGGCCAGGCCGAGGCGCTGGTTGGCGGCCTCCAGCTGGTCCACCGGCACGCGTTCCAGCTCACCCCGCGCCGGCGCGGAGAACAGCGCCTGGCCCTGCTCGACCGTTTCCAGCACCGACTGCGTCATCGGATCGTGCAGCGCCTTGGCCAGCGCCTGCTGGGCGGCGGCATCGGCCGGCCAGCCCTGCACGTCGATGCGCAGGCCGCGCTCGACCCGGCTCACCGGCTGGCCGGCACCGCGCACCAGTTCGGTGGCCTTGCTCGACCACGGTGACAGCGTGCCCAGGCGCGGCACCACGATGCGGCTGACCGCGCCGTCGGCCACGGCCACGCCCTGCGGCGCTGCTTCGAGGATGCGGCACAGGGTGGCCAGGTCGGGGGCGGCACTGCCTTCGGGCTGCACGAAGTAGACGTGCCAGGCACCGCTGATGCGCAGGGAGGGAGCGATGGACTGCAGGCGGGATTCAAGACGTTCGCGGCGGAACGGCGACAGGGCGGGCGCGCCCTCGAGGACCATCATGTCCGGGGAACCGTAGTTGGGAAACGGGCCCGACATTGTACCGGAAGCAGGGGGATGGCTTTGGCCGGGCGGCGCCCGGCACCCGCCGAGGCCAGGGCCGAAGCAACGGCAACGGCCAAAGCAACAGCAAGAGCTGGCTTCCTGTGAGCTGGCGGGGCGGTGGAAGCCAGCAGGACACGCCGTAAACCCATCCATGGGGGCTCGATGGCGCCATCCATGGCGCCAACGGTCCTGCTGGCCCCCACCACCCCGCCCCCGACAGATTTCCGCGATCTGCGGCCATGCGTGAATGCTCCCCGGTAGTGCCGGCCGCTGGCCGGCACCCAGGAAATGTCAGAAATCAGGCATTGAAGAGCGCAGCGACCGGCTTTTGCCTTTGTTTTTTTTCTTCTGTCTTTCGTGGCTGGCCGCGCAGGAACCTGTCCGTGGCCGGGCGGGTGGGCTCAGGCGGGGTGTCCGCGGCATGGATGCCGCGGCCAAGCCCCCATGGACGGGTTCACGGCGTCCCCGCCTGAGCCCACCCGCCCGGCCAACCCCCAGAAATCCGCTGTTCGCGGCAAGCCCCAGCCACGAGGGGGCTCCGCCGATGGCCGCCGACCGAGCGCCAGCGCCGCTTTCCGCCCAAATCGCCGAACCATGCGCTTGCTCACGGATTGACCACGCAATTGATGACAACGTTGTCCCCACCTGGTGCCGGACTCTCTCCCCGGCCTCCCAGGTGCCTCCGTCCGGCCCCTCCGTCGCCTTCCCGGGCGACGCCCGGACCTGCGTCACGCGCGGCGCCATCGGGGCCCGCGCGCCCTTTGATCGGAGACTCACCCATGTACGACCCGATTGTGCGCAGTGCCGAACGTTCGACCCGAAGCTGTCGTCCCCGCCACCTGGCCTGGCTGCTTGCCCTGGCCGCCGGTACCGCCGCCCTGCCCGGCCTGGCGCAGGCCGCCAGCTGTGCCGGGGTGGCGCAGTGGGACCAGGCCAAGATCTACCGGGCCGGCGACACCCTGCAGAAAGGAGGCGTCCTCTATCGGGCGAACCAGGACATCTGGAACGCGCCGCCGGACCATCCGGCCGGTGCGCCCTACTACACCAACCTCGGCGCCTGCGATGGCGGCGGCGTCAACCAGCCGCCGGTGGTCAGCCTGACCTCGCCGGCCAACGGTGCCACCTTCAGTGCCGGCAGCACGGTCAACGTGACCGCCACCGCCAGTGATCCGGACGGCAGCGTCGCCAAGGTCGAGTTCTTCCGCGATGGCAGCACGCTCGGCGTGGCCACCAGTGCGCCGTATGCGGCCAGCTGGGCCAATGCCAGTGCCGGCAGCCACACCCTGCGCGCGGTCGCCACCGACAACGACAACGCCACCGCCAGCACCGCGACGATCACCATCACCGTCAACGCCGCCGGTGGCGACACCACCGCACCGAGCGTGCCGGGCGGGCTGGCGGTCGGCACCCGTACCGCCAACAGCATCGCCCTCAGCTGGAGCCCGTCCACCGACAACACCGGCGGCAGTGGCCTGGCCGGCTATGACGTGTACCGCAACGGCAGCCTGGTCGGTTCGCCGTCCAGCGCCAGCTACGTCGATGGCGGGCTGACTGCATCCACCACCTACCGCTACCGCGTACGTGCCCGCGACAACGCCGGCAATGCCTCGGCACAAGGCACCGAGATCAGCGCCACCACGCTGGCCGGTGACGGCGGCACCACCGGCAAGCGGGTCATCGGCTACTTCACCCAGTGGGGCATCTATGGCCGCAACTACCGGGTCAAGAACATCGACAGCAGCGGCTCGGCCGCGCGCCTGACCCACATCAACTACGCGTTCGGCAACGTGCGCAACAACCGCTGCGAAGTGGGCATCACCCAGCCGTCGGATCCGAACAGCGGTGCCGGTGGCGATGCCTTCGCCGACTACACCAAGGCCTTCAGTGCCGCCGAGAGTGTCAGCGGCAGCGCCGATACCTGGGACCAGCCGCTGCGTGGCAACTGGAACCAGCTCAAGCAGCTCAAGGCCAAGTATCCGAACCTGAAGGTACTGATCTCGCTGGGTGGCTGGACCTGGTCGCGCGGCTTCTCCAGCGCGGCGCGCCCGGAAAACCGCCAGGCGTTCGTCGCCTCGTGCATCGACGCCTACATCAAGGGCAACCTGCCGGTGACCGACGGTGCCGGTGGTGCCGGTGCCGCACTGGGCGTGTTCGACGGCATCGACATCGACTGGGAATACCCGGTGGCCTGCGGCATCGAATGCGGCAAGCCGGAAGACAACGCCAACTTCACCGCGCTGATGGCCGAGTTCCGCCGCCAGCTTGATGCAGTGCGTCCGGGCCTGTTGCTGACGGTGGCGGTGGGTGCGGGCATCGACAAGATCCGCGTCACCGATCCGGCCGCGTACCACCCGTACCTGGACTACATCAACGTGATGACCTACGACTTCCACGGCGCGTGGGATGCGAAGACCAATCACCAGTCGGCGCTGTTCGATTCGCCCAATGATCCGTCCACCGGCGACCAGAAGCTGTACAACAGCAACGACGCCATCGAGGCCTTCATCAGCCGTGGCGTGCCCGCCGCCAAGCTCAACCTGGGCATCGGCTACTACGGGCGTGGCTGGACCGGTGTGGCCAATGCCAACAACGGCCTGTACCAGACCGCGAGCGGCGCCGCTCCGGGTACCTACGAGGCCGGCATCGAGGACTGGAAGGTGCTGAAGAACCTGGCGTGGCCGGGCTACACCGACAACACCGCCGGCGCCACCTGGATCTACAACGGCAGCACGCTGTGGAGCTTCGACACCCCGGCCAACATCACCCGCAAGATGGGTTACGTGAAGACCCAGGGCCTGGGCGGCGCGTTCGTCTGGGAGTTCAGCGGTGACGATGCGCAGGGCACGCTGACCAAGGCGGTCAGTGATGGCCTGAAGTAAGAAAAAAGCCGGGGATGCGATACACGCATCCCCGGCCTCCTGCCTGCAGCGCCGATCAGCGCTTGGCCGACAGCTTTTCCAGCGCCGCACGCAGCTGTGCCGGCGGCAGGTAACCGCCCAGCTGGGTGCCATCCGGCGCGAAGATCGCCGGCGTGCCGTTCACGCCCAGCTGCTGGCCCAGCGCGTACTGCATCGCCACCGGGTTGGTGCAGTTCTTGGCCGGCACGCTGCCGCCGCGCTTGGCGTTGGTCAGGGCCTGGCGACGATCCGCTGCGCACCAGACCGAAATCATGTCGGTGTAGTCCTTGCTGCCCAGCCCCATGCGCGGGAACGCCAGGTACTCGACGGTGATGCCGTTGCGGTTGAGCTCGGCGATGTCCTGGTGCAGCTTGCGGCAGTATCCGCACTCGATGTCGGTAAACACGCTGATGGTGTATTTCGCGTTCGGCGCGGCGAACACGATGCGATCACCGTGGTTGGCCTTGGCCAGCAGGCCGCGACGGTAGCCGAGCAGGCCTTCGCTGTTGGCCGGGCCTTTGGCGCGGGTGTCGTAGGGCTGCGACTGGAACAGGTAGCGACCATCATCGGACACATACAGCAGCTGACCGGAAACGACGACCTCGCGGAAGCCGGGGAACGGTGCAGCACCGATGTAGTCCACCTGGAAGCCGGGATTGAGCGCGGTCAGCGCGGCGCGCACTGCCTGGTCGGCCGAAGCGTTCGCGGCCGGGCTGGCCTTGGCCGCAGCGGTAGGCGCCTTGGCGGCCGGCGGGGCCGGCTGGGCGCAGGCGGTCAGGCTGAGCGCACCGAACACGGCGGCGATGGCAAATCGGAGCATGGAACGATCCGCAGCAGAAGAAGATCCCGGATTCTGACACAGCCGCCGGCAGCGGGCCGCGCTGCCATGGACGGGCCCGGGCAGCGATTCAGGCCCGCGCTCAGCCACGTGGATGGTGGCGGGCATGCAGCTTCTGCAGGTGTTCGCGCGCCACCAGGGTGTAGATCTGCGTGGTGGATAGCGAGCTGTGCCCGAGCAGCATCTGCAGCGCGCGCAGGTCGGCACCCCGGTTGAGCAGATGGGTGGCGAAGCTGTGCCTCAGCCCATGCGGACTGATCCGTGCCGGGTCGATGCCAGCCACCTGCGCGTGGCGCTTGACCAGGTGCCAGAATGCCTGCCGGGTCAGCGCCTGCAGGGTCGGCTCGATGAACAACGGGGTCTGCCCATCGGGCAGGGCCTGCACCTTGCCCTTGCCGACCAGCTGCGGGCGCGACTGCTGCAGGTAACGCTCCAGCCAGTGCTGCGATTCCTCGCCCAACGGCACCAGCCGTTCCTTGCTGCCCTTGCCGGTGACCCGCAGCACGCCCTGGCGCAGGTTGACCGCGGTGGCCGGCAGCAGCACCAGCTCGCTGACGCGCAGGCCGGCGGCGTACATCAGCTCCAGCATGGCGCGGTCGCGCAGCCCCAGCGGGCTGTCGATGTCCGGCGCCGCCAGCAGCGCATCGATCTGGCTTTCGGCCAGCGCCTTGGGCAGCAAGCGTGGCAGCTTGGGCGGATCCAGCAGCGCGCTGGGATCCTCGCTGCGTTCGCCACGGCGCACGCCATCGGCGAAGAAGGCCCGCAGCGCCGACAACAACCGCGCATTGCTGCGCGGCGACCAGCCATGGCGGGTGCGCCAGGCCAGGTAATCGAACAGCCCCGGGCGTTCGATGCCGGCCAGGCCACCGTCACGTCCATCCATCCAGCGCGCCAGGCCTTCCAGATCGCGGCGGTAGCTGTCGAGGGTGGCGCGGGCCAGGCCGTTCTCGGCCCAGATCGCATCGAGGAAGCGCTGGATGCGTGCGCTGTCGTCCGCGCGCAGTTCGGGCAGTTGCTGGACCAGCTGGCGGCGTTCGGCGGGGGTGGAAACAAGGGCCATGCGTGCAGGATACGAGGGCCACTGCGGGCACGGCCAGCTTTGCGTATGCTCGGCGCATGTCCCGCCCCGCCACCGACACGGCCCCTGCAGCCGCCAGCGAACTGCCCCGCCCGCGCGCACTGCTGCCGTGGCGCCTGCTGGCAATGGTCTACGACGCGTTGCCGGTGCTGGCGCTGTGGATGCTGGCCGGCACGTTGTTCACCCTGGCCTACACCTTCAGCGGCCACGCGCAGCGCGAGAACATCGCGCCGTTCAGTGCCTGGCAGTGGCTGCTGTGGGCGGCCTGCTGGGTCATCACCGGCTGGTACGCCACTGCCAGCTGGCGTCGCGGCGGACAGACGCTGGGCATGCGGCCGTGGCGGCTGAAAGTGCAATCGCGCGATGGCACGCCGTTGCGGCGCGGCCAGCTATGGCGGCGCTTCGCCATTGGCACGCTGTCACTGCTGCTCGGCGGGCTGGGATTCTGGTGGGCGTGGGTCGACCGCGAACGGCTGACCTGGCACGACCGCGCCAGCGGCACCCGCCTGGTGCGCATGCCCAAGCGGTGATGCGTCACCCTTCAATCCGATCCAGCGCAGCGCTCGGCGCTTCACCAACGAGGGTCAGCCCGACTTGCGCCGGAACAACAGCCCGGACACGCCCAGCATGACGATCGGCGGCAGCGCATAGGCAATGCGGTAATCGAACTTCAGCGCGCCGGCCATGCGACCGAAGAACAGCTGCAGCAGCCAGAAGCCCAGCGCGAACAGAATGCCCAGGAACAGGCGCTTGCCCATGCCGCCACTGCGCAGCGACCCGAACGCGAACGGCACCGCCGCCAGGCACAGCGCCAGCACGTTCACCGGGTAGAACCAGCGGCTCCAGTACACATCCTCGAAATCACGCGCATCCAGCCCGTTGCGCTGGCGGTAGGCGATGCTGGTGCTCAGCTCGGCCACGCTGAGGTTGCGCGGCTTGGCGATGCCGGTGGCCAGTGCCGCCGCATCCAGCTTCGAGTTCCAGGGCTCGCGCGCCACTTCCTGGCGGGTCGCCGAGCGCTCGCCGAAGGTATCGCGGCGCACACCGGTCAGCACCCAGCCGTCCTTGTCATGCTCGGCCGTGGCCGCGTGGGTCAGCGAGGCGATGTTGCCGTCTTCGGCGATCCGGTACAGGCGCACGTCGCGCAGGATCAGCCGCGTGCCCCTGTCACCCACCAGCTGCTCTTCGCCGCTCTGGGCGTTGAGGAAGGTGTCGCCTTCGCGCGCCCACAGCCCCGAGTACCGGGTGGTGGAGATGTCACGGCCCCACTTGGCGCTGGACTTCAGTGCGTCGGCGCGGTCCTGGCCCCACGGGCCCAGCGTCTCGGCGCTGAGCACCATCACCGCGGTCAGCAGCGACAGCGCGATCGCCACCGACACGCTCAGGCGCTTGCGCGACAGGCCCAGCGCACGCAGGGCGGTCAGCTCCGAGGTCGCCGCCAGCTGGCCCAGGCCCATCAGTGCACCGATCACCGCGGCGGTCGGGAACATCGTGTAGGCGCGGCGCGGCACCGTGTACAGCACCCAGGCGGCGGCATGGCCCAGCGTATAGCCGTTCTTGCCGATGTCCTTGAACTCGCCGGAGAAGGCCATCACCACGTCCAGGCCGACCAGCACCGCCCAGGTCAGCAGCACCGTGGTGAACACCGAGCGACCCAGGTACAGGTCGAAACGCATCGGGCGCAGCCTCATGCGCGGGCTCCCTTCGGGCGGCCCAGGCGGCCATCACGTACATACATCCAGATCGCCAGCGCCAGCAGCGGCACCGTCAACCACCACAGGCCAAGCGCGGCCGGAATCTTGCCGTTGGCGATCCAGCCACTGCCGATGAACATCAGGTTGGTACCCACCATGTAGGCCATCAGGGCCAGCATCATGCGGCCATAACGCTGCTGGCGCGGCGAACTGCGGCCCAGCGGCACGGTCAGCAGGGCGAAGGCCAGCGCGATCAGCGGCGGTGCCAGGCGGCGGTGCAGCTGCGCCTGCGCCTGCGGGCGCGCATCGCCGATCAGCTGCAGGGTCGGCATCAGTTCCGGGTCGTCCTCGGTGCGGGTCTGCGCGCCGTCGGGCAGGGCCACGTCGTTGCGGGCAAAGGTTGCCAGCCGGTAATCGAGCGCGCCGGCCACCGGCCCCTCCACCTGGTGGCCGTCATCCAGCTCCAGGAAACGCTGGCGGGTGCCCTCGAAGTACATGCGGCCGCTGTTGGCCGACACCACTTCCAGGCGGTCGTCCTTCTGCCGCTGCAGGAACACCTTGCCCAGCTGGGTGCCGTCGGGCGAGATCGAGGACAGGTAGACCACGCCACCGTTGGGCAGCGGCGTGAAACGGCCCGGCTCCAGGCCGGCCATCAGCACGCTGCGGTTGGCCTCGATGATCATCTGCTCGGCCACCCGGCCGGCCCACGGGCCCAGCCACAGCGAGCAGGCGCCGACCAGCAGCACCACCGGCACCACCAGCATCAGCAGCGGCCGCAGCAGCCGCTTGGGGCCTACCCCGATCGCGGTGATGACCGCCATCTCCGAGTCGCGGTACAGGCGGGCAATGGCCAGCAGCAGGCCCAGCATCAGCGCCAGCGGCAGGATCAGCGGCAGGTAGGCGATGAACTGCAGGCCCAGCTGCGAGAACAGCAGCTTGGCCGGCAGGCGCCCGTCGGCGATGTTGCCGAGGATGTCCACCAGCACGCCGCCCACGCTGACCACCAGCAGGACGATCAGGGTAGCCAGGAAACTCTGGACGAAATCGCCCAGCAGGTATCGGTCGAGCTTCAGCATGGGGCGGTGGTTTAAACTCTGGGGTTCGTTCGCGGTGCCGCCCAGTCTACTGTCTGGGCGTAAACGGCCTGCGATTGTACGGACTCGCCAATGGAATCTGCTCAATGGCCCTCGAATTCACCCTGAACCACGTTGCTCCGGCCGCCGCCACCGTTGATTGCCTGGTGGTCGGCGCGTATGCCGACCATACCCTGACCCCGGCCGCGCAGGCCCTGGACGCCGCCAGCGGTGGCCGCCTGGCCGCCCTGGCCCAGCGTGGCGACCTGTCCGGCAAGACCGGCGCGACCACCCTGCTGCACGACCTGCCGGGCGTGACTGCGCCGCGCGTGCTGGTGGTCGGCCTGGGCGACGCCGCCCGCTTCGGCGTGCCGCAGTACCTGAAGGCCGTGGGCGACGCGGTGCGCGCGCTGAAGGCCGGTGCCGCCCGCAGCGCGCTGTTCACCCTGTCCGAAGTGGCTGTGAAGGACCGCGATGCGGCCTGGGCGATCCGCCAGGCGGTGATCGCCGCCGATCACGCCGCGTATCGCTACACCGCCACCCTGGGCAAGAAGAAGGCCGACGATGCCGGCCTGGCCCAGCTCGCCATTGCCGGTGACGACGCCCAGGCCCTGGCCCAGGGCCAGGCGATCGCTGCCGGTGTCGAGTTCGCCCGCGAACTGGGCAACCTGCCGCCGAACTACTGCACCCCGGCCTACCTGGCCGAGGTCGGCGTGAAGTTCGCCGGCGAGCACGACGGTGCCGAAGCCGAGATCCTCGACGAGCACCAGATGGAAGCGCTGGGCATGGGCTCGCTGCTGGCGGTGGCCCGCGGTTCGGCCAACCGCCCGCGCCTGGTCGTGCTGAAGTGGAACAATGGCGGCGACGCCAAGCCCTACGTGCTGGTCGGCAAGGGCATCACCTTCGATACCGGTGGCGTCAACCTGAAGACCCAGGGCGGCATCGAAGAGATGAAGTACGACATGTGCGGTGGCGCCAACGTCATCGGCACCTTCGTCGCGGCGGTCAAGGCCAAGCTGCCGCTGAACCTGGTGGTGGTGGTGCCGGCGGTGGAAAACGCCATCGACGGCAACGCCTACCGTCCGTCCGACGTGATCACCTCGATGTCGGGCAAGACCATCGAAGTCGGCAACACTGACGCCGAAGGCCGCCTGATCCTGTGCGACGCACTGACCTACGCGCAGCGCTTCGAACCGGCCGCGCTGGTCGACGTCGCCACCCTGACCGGTGCCTGCATGGTCGCCCTGGGCCACCAGACCGCCGGCCTGATGAGCAAGCACGACGACCTGGCCAGCGAGCTGCTGGCCGCCGGCGAGCAGGTGTTCGACCGCGCCTGGCGCCTGCCGCTGTGGGACGAATACCAGCCGATGCTGGATTCGACCTTCGCCGACGTCTACAACATCGGCGGCCGCTGGGCCGGCGCGATCACCGCCGGCTGCTTCCTGTCGCGCTTCACCGAAGGCCAGCGCTGGGCCCACCTGGACATCGCCGGCGTGGCCAGCGATGAAGGCAAGCGCGGCATGGCCACCGGCCGCCCGGTCGGCCTGCTGAGCCAGTGGCTGCTGGACCAGGTCGCCCGCGCCTGATGCCGTACCCGACCCTGGCCGGCAGACGCCGGCCGGGGCCTCGCCCGGCACTGCCGGGCCCCTGCCTGACCCGGACCCTGCCATGCCCCGCGCCGACTTCTACCTGATCGCCAAGCCCCGCTTCCTGACCGAGCCCCTGCGCCTGGTCTGCGAACTGGCGCGCAAGGCCAACGACGCCGGGCTGTTCACCCTGGTACTGGCCCGCGACCAGGCCCAGGCCGAGGAGCTGGACGAGCTGCTGTGGGCCTTCGACAACGATGCCTACATCCCGCACCAGATCGCCGGGGAAGACATGGACGAGGAAGAAGCCTTGGTGCTGATCGCCGTGCCCGGCACCGAGGCACCGGCGCGTCCGCTGGTGATCAACCTGCGCGACGCGCCCTGGCTGGGCCAGTGCGAGCGCGTGCTGGAAGTGGTTCCGGCCGATCCGGAAGCGCGCGAACCGCTGCGCGAGCGCTGGCGCCAGTACAAGGCGGCCGGCTACGACCTGAACAAGCACGACATGTAAGCGCGCCCCGGCCCCCTTGATGGGCCGCCGCCGTGCCCTGATCCTTCAACGATTACCTCCTGGTTCCCCCGCATGACCCAACTCGCCTCCAGCTACGACCCGACGTCCTTCGAGACCGACCTCTACGAGGCCTGGGAGAAGGCCGGCCACTTCAAGCCGTCCGGCACGGGCGAGCCGTACACCATCCTGCTGCCGCCGCCGAACGTGACCGGCACGCTGCACATGGGCCACGCGTTCCAGCAGACCCTGATGGATGCGCTGGTGCGCTACCACCGCATGCGCGGCTACGACACGCTGTGGCAGGTCGGTACCGACCACGCCGGCATCGCCACCGAAATGGTGGTCAGCCGCAACCTGGCGCTGGAAGGCAAGGGCGAGACCCGCGACTCGCTGGGCCGCGAAGGCTTCATCGGCAAGGTCTGGGAGTGGAAGCAGCAGTCCGGCGACACCATCGAGCGCCAGATGCGTCGCCTCGGCACCTCCGCCGACTGGTCGCGCAGCACTTTCACCATGGACCCGCAGCCGTCGGCGGCGGTCAACGAAGCGTTCGTGCGCTGGTACGAGCAGGGCCTGATCTACCGCGGCCAGCGCCTGGTCAACTGGGACCCGGTGCTGAAGACCGCCATTTCCGACCTGGAGGTGGAAAGCGCCGAGGAAGATGGCTTCCTGTGGTCGATCGCCTACACGCTCGATGAAGGCCTGAGCTACGAGCACGTCGAGCGCGATGCCGACGGCGTGGAAACCCTGCGCGAAACCCGCGACTACCTGGTGGTCGCCACCACCCGCCCGGAAACCCTGCTGGGCGATACCGCGGTGATGGTGCACCCGGAAGACGCGCGCTACGCGCACCTGATCGGCAAGAGCGTGGTGCTGCCGCTGACCGGCCGCCGCGTGCCGGTGATTGCCGACGAGTACGTGGACCGCGCGTTCGGCACCGGCGTGGTCAAGGTTACCCCGGCCCATGATTTCAATGACTATGAAGTCGGCGTGCGCCACAGCCTGCCGATGATCAACCTGTTCACCCCGGTGGCGGCGCTGAACGAGAACGCGCCCGAGCGCTTCCGGGGCCTGGACCGTTATGAAGCGCGCAAGGCCGTGCTGGCCGAACTGGAAGACCTCGGCATCCTGGTCGAAACCAAGGCGCACAAGCTGCAGGTGCCGCGCGGCGACCGTACCGGCCAGGTGATCGAGCCGTACCTGACCGACCAGTGGTTCGTGAAGATGGACGAGCTGGCCAGGCGTGGCCTGGAACTGGTCGAGGACGGAAGCATTGCCTTCGTGCCGCCGAACTGGATCAACACCTACCGCCACTGGATGAACAACATCCAGGACTGGTGCATCAGCCGCCAGCTGTGGTGGGGCCATCGCATTCCGGCGTGGTTCGACGCCGCTACCGGCACCTGCTACGTCGGCCGCAGCGAAGAGGAAGTGCGGGCAAAGCACAACCTGGGCAGCGAGGTGGTGCTGAACCAGGAAAGCGACGTGCTGGAGACCTGGTTCTCCTCGCAGCTGTGGCCGTTCTCCACCCTGGGCTGGCCCAACGAACAGGCCATGGCCGAGCGCGGCTTCGACCGCTACCTGCCGTCGTCGGTGCTGATCACCGGCTTTGACATCATCTTCTTCTGGGTGGCGCGCATGATCATGGCCACCGACAACCTGGTCGGGAAGATCCCGTTCAAGGACGTCTACTTCACCGGCCTGATCCGCGACGGCCAGGGCCAGAAGATGTCCAAGAGCAAGGGCAACGTGCTCGACCCGCTGGACATCATCGACGGCATCAGCATCGACGACCTGGTCGCCAAGCGCACCGGCGGCCTGATGCAGCCGAAGATGGTGGAGAAGATCGAGAAGGCCACCCGCAGGGAATTCCCGGACGGCATTGCGGCCCACGGTGCCGATGCGCTGCGCTTCACCATCGCCGCGCTGGCCACCCACGGCCGCGACATCAAGTTCGACATGAACCGCGCCGAGGGCTACAAGAACTTCTGCAACAAGCTGTGGAACGCCAGCCGCTTCGCGCTGATGAACACCGAAGGTGCTGCGTTCACCGGCGTGCCGAAGCCGCGTACCGATGCCGAGCGCTGGATCCTGGCGCGCCTGGCCGCCACGACCGCCGAAGCGCAGGGCCATTTCGCCGCCTATCGTTTCGACCTGCTGGCGCAGTGCCTGTACGAATTCGCCTGGAACGCGTTCTGCGACTGGTTCCTGGAACTGAGCAAGCCGGCGCTGAACGGCGCCGACGCCGCCGATGCCGCCGATGCCGAGAGCACCCGCCACACCCTGCTGTACGTGCTGGAAGCGCTGCTGCGCCTGCTGCACCCGCTGACGCCGTTCATCACCGAACAGCTGTGGCAGCAGCTGGCGCCGCGCCTGGGCCTGGCCGAAACCACGCTGTCGTTGCGCCCGTACCCCACCGCCGCCGAGTTCGAGGGCGATTTCGCCCAGGCCGAGGCCGACGTGGAATGGCTGAAGGCGGTGATCAGTGCGGTGCGTCGCGTGCGCAGCGAACTGAACGTCGCGCCGTCCAGGCAGGTGCCGCTGCGCCTGCAGGCCGGCCTGGCGCAGGACCGGGTGCGCATCGAGCGCTTCAGCGCCTCGCTGTCGTTCCTGCTGAAGCTGGACAGCATCCAGTGGCTGGCCGAAGGCGAAAGCGCACCGCCGGCTGCCGCCGCGATCGTGGGCGAGCTGAAGCTGCTGGTGCCGCTGGAAGGCCTGGTCGATCTTGATGCCGAGCGTGCGCGCCTGGACAAGGAGATCAAGCGCGTGGAAGGCGAACAGGAAAAGAGCGAGACCAAGCTGGCCAGGTTCACCGACAAGGTGCCGCCGGCGGTGGTCGAGCAGGAACGCGTGCGCCTGGTCGACTGGAACACCCAGCTGGCCGGCCTGCGCGAGCAGCGCGCGAAGCTGTAACCGCCGCAGGGAAACGCCGGGCACTGCCCGGCGTTTCCTTCTGTAGAGTCGGGCGGTGCTCGACGCATGACAGCAGTCGAGCATGGCTCGACTCTGCATTTCTCTCGCATGGCATCATCACCGGATGCCGATTTCCATCTTCCTGCTGGTCCTCGCTGCCGCGGCGCTGCATGCCAGCTGGAACGCGATCGTCAAACGCGGGCCGGACAAGTTCCTCGGCACGGTGCTGGTCACCGGAAGCGCAGCGCTGCTGTCCGCCGCTGCGCTGCCCCTGCTGCCGTTCCCGGCCGCGCACAGCTGGCCGTGGCTGGCCGCATCGGTGCTGCTGCAGGTGACCTATTACGGACTGGTCGCACGCTGTTACCAGCAGGTCGACATGAGCCTGGCCTATCCGCTGATGCGTGGCTGCGCGCCGATCCTGGTCGCACTGGCGGGCACGCTGCTGGGTGAGACGCTGCCGGCGGCAGCCTGGCTCGGGGTGGTGCTGGTAAGCACCGGCATCCTGTGCATGGCGCTGGGTGCACGGGGCGGCCAGCTGCGACTGCCGCTGCTGACCGCAGCGATGATCGCCACCTACACGCTGGTCGACGCGCACGGCGCACGCCAGTCCGGCAATGCGCTCAGCTACACGTTGTGGTTGTTCCTGCTGTCCGGCATCCCGCTGCCGCTGTGGGCGGTGTACACGCGCGGCAGCGCGGTGCTGCACTATGCACGGCAGCATTGGCCGCTGGGGCTGGCCGGCGGCGTCGGCACCACCGCCTCCTATGCGATGGCGCTGTGGGCCATGACGCAGGTGCCGGTGGCGATGGTCTCGGCGCTGCGCGAATCCTCGATCCTGTTCGCGCTGCTGATCTCGGTGTTCCTGCTGCGCGAACGGATACCCCGCGCGCGCTGGCTGGCAGCGGTGCTCATCGTCGGCGGTGTGCTGGCGTTGCGGCTGGCGTGAGCGACGCATCGGTGGTGCCGGCCGCTGGCCGGCAACCCCTCCCCTTTACAGCGGCGGCATCGCCTGCAGGTCGCCGTCGACCAGCTCGATGGCCATCACCACCGCATCCTCGCGGCCCTGTGCAGCCGGGTAGTAGCGCGGGCGGCGGCCGATCTCGTTGAAGCCTTCGCTGTGGTACAGCGCCAGTGCCGGCGTATTGGATGGGCGCACTTCCAGGAACACGCGCTGTGCGCCGCGATCGGCGGCCAGCCGCACCAGCGCGCGCAGCAGCTGGCGGCCCAGCCCGCGCGACTGCGCCAGCGGATCGATGCAGATGTTCAGCACGTGCGCTTCATCGGCGGCGATGCTGAGCACGCCATAGCCGACCAGCAGGCCATCGCGCTCCATCGCCAGGCCGGGATAGCCGGCGCGCAGGCAGTCGATGAAGATGCCGCGGGTCCAGGGGAAGGGATAGCCCCGCAGCTCGATCGCCATCACGGCATTGAGGTCGCTCTCGCGCAGCGCGCGCAGGCTGACCGGACCGGGCCGGGTCACCGCGCTCATGGCGTTCCCCGCTTGCGCAGGGCTCGCAGCTGCGGCCACAGCGCACGCTTGGCCGCCGGATCGCGGCGCAGCTGGTCCAGCGGCCAGCTGTCCATCAGCGCCTGCGTGGCCGGGTCATTCGGGTTGCAGCCGGACGCGCGCAGCAGCGCGATCTGCAGACGGTCCGGCAGGCGCACCACCGGTTCCCGCGCGGTGCCGCTGGGCAACGGTCGCTCAGCGGCCGGCACGGTGTCCGGCGCCCTGACCGGCGTTTCGCGGCGCGGCGGTGCCGGGCGTTGCTGGCCGGTGGCGGGCGCCGGCCTGGCCGGCAGTGCGCGCGCCGTCTCCAGCGGCGGCACCGGGTGTGGCGGGGCAACGCTGGCCTCGGCTTCGGCCACGCTCAACTGCAGCGCGGCGTCCAGCTCGGCCGCAAGCTGGCCGTCGTGATAGACGGTGTAGCCCATGGCCTGCAGCCAGGCCTGCTGGGCCGGGGACCACAGCACGGGCAGGTCCTGGCTCACGCCGCCTCGGTTTTCTTGCGCAGGCGCTGGACGGCCCACATCACCGGGCCGGACAAGGCGTACAGGATGCCGACCGCGAACAGCACGCGCGGCAGGTCGATGACCGCAATGGCGATGGCCACCGGCACCAGTGCCAGCACCAGGAACGGCACGCGGTCCGAACGGGTGCCCTTGGCACCGCCGCCCTTGAAGCTCCAGAAGCGGATGCGGCTGACCATCAGCAGCGCAGCGATGATCGTCACCGCCAGCGCCACATAGCGCAGCTGGTTGCCGTCCCAGCCCAGGTTGCCATCGGCAAAGGCCCAGACGAAGGACATCATCAGGCCCGCTGCGGCCGGGCTGGCCAGGCCGACGAACCAGCGTTTGTCGACCACCGCCACCTGGGTATTGAAGCGGGCCAGGCGCAGTGCCGCGCAGGCCGCATACAGGAAGGCCACGGCCCAGCCGACGCGGCCGAGCAGCGGATCGTCGAACTTCAGCCACGACAGCGACCAGTGGTACATCACCAGCGCCGGGGCCATGCCGAAGCTGACCAGGTCGGCCAGCGAGTCGTACTGCACGCCGAATTCGCTGCTGGTGCCGGTCAGGCGCGCCACGCGCCCGTCCAGGCCATCCATCACCGCCGCCACGAACACGGCGATGCTGGCGTTGACGAAATCCCCATTGGCCGCGGCGATGATCGCGTAGAAGCCGGCGAACAGGCCGGCGGTGGTGAACAGGTTGGGCAGCAGGTAAATCGTGCGCGAGCGCGGCGGCGGTGTGATCGGGTCCATGGAATCCAGTTTAATCGACTTGCCAGCGGTCGGCGCCAATGCTGCAATCGATGTTCTGCGCCCATTCCGTGGAGTCTGCCATGCGTGCCCTGTCCTGCCTTGGATGCCTGCTGCTGTTGGCCAGTGCCAACGCCGTGGCCGGTCCCGTCTACAAATGGAAGGACGCCCGGGGCGTGACCCAGTACTCGGAGACCCCGCCGGCGGGCCGGAAGTACGAGACCCGCGAGCAGGCGCGCACCCCGCAGGCCGCAGCCAGCAGCGAGGCCCCGGCCGCGCCGGTCCCCGAGCAGTGCAGCACGGCCCGGGCCAACCTGGCCCTGCTGGACGGCGGTGGCCAGGTGATGCAGGACACCGATGGCGATGGCAAGGCCGATACCCCGTTGACCCCGGAGCAGCACACCGCGCAGAGGGGATTGGCGGAGGCGGCCATCAAGGCTTACTGCCCAGCACAGTGAGGGTATCGGCAGGGCTTGCAGCCCTGCGCCCGCAGAGGCAACAGCAAGGGCAACAGCCGGCTCTGGGCTTTCTGTGGGTTGGGCGGGGCGGTGTGGGATTGCGGGGACGCCGTAAACCCGTCCATGGGGGCTTGGCCGCGGCATCCATGCCGCGGACACCCCGCAATCCGACACCGCCCCGCCTTCGACAGTTTCCCGGTGACGGTGGTAGATCCACGCCATGCGTGGATGAAATCTGTCGGATCTCGAATTGAATCCGGGGCCAGATCCGTTTTCCTGCGGAAAACGGATCTGACCCCAGGAGCCATTCCGACAGCTCGCAGGAAACTGTCTAAGGCGGGGTGGGTCCGGTTGGGGGGCATGAGCCGCATAACCCGTTGTTGCTTCGGCTGTTGCTTCTGAGGTTGCCGGCCAGCGGCCGGCACTACCGCGGGTGCAGGGCGCAGCCCTGCCGATACCCCTCCCCCGGCCGGGCTGGCAGAATATAGGTCTCTGCCGTTATCCGAAGCCGACGATGCGCCTCTCCCAGTTCCACCTGCACACCACCAAGGAAACCCCCAGCGACGCCGAGCTGACCAGCCATCGGCTGATGCTGCGCGCGGGCATGATCCGCAAGCTGGCATCGGGCCTGTACACCTGGTCGCCGCTGGGCCTGCGCGTGCTGCGCAAGGTCGAGCGCATCGTGCGCGAGGAAATGGACCGGGCCGGTGCGGTGGAATTCCAGATCCCGACCATCCAGCCGAAGGAGCTGTGGGAGCAGACCGGCCGCTGGCAGAAGTTCGGCCCGCAGTTGCTGAAGATCAAGGACCGCAAGGACCAGGTGTTCTGCTACAGCCCGACCGCCGAAGAAGCCGCCTGCGACTTCGCGCGCAGCGAGCTGTCCAGCTACAAGCAGCTTCCGGTGAATTTCTACCAGGTACAGACCAAGTTCCGCGACGAGATCCGCCCGCGCTTCGGCGTGATGCGCTCGCGCGAATTCCTGATGAAGGACGCCTATTCGTTCCACCTGCACGATGAGTGCCTCGTGCGCGAATACGAGAACATGAAGTCGGCCTACAGCCGCATCTTCACCCGCCTCGGCCTGGACTTCCGCATGGTGCAGGCGGACTCCGGCGCGATCGGCGGCGATGCCTCGCAGGAGTTCCACGTGATCGCCGATTCGGGCGAGGACGCGCTGGTGTTCTCCACCGGCTCGGACTACGCGGCCAACATGGAAGCGGCGATCGCCGCCGATCCGGCGCCGCGTGCCGCCGCCACCGAAGCGATGCGCAAGGTGGATACCCCCACCCAGAAGACCTGCGAGGACGTCGCTGCCCTGCTCGGCATCGACCTGCAGCGCACGGTGAAGTCGGTGGCGCTGATCGCCGGCGAAGGCGAGGCCCAGCAGTTCGTGCTGGTGCTGGTGCGTGGCGACCACGAAGTCAACGAGATCAAGCTGGCCAAGGTCGCCGGCCTGGACGAGCAGCGGTTCGCCAGCGAAGCGGAGATCGCCGAGTACCTGGGCAGCGTGCCGGGCTTCCTTGGCCCGGTCGCCCCGGCCAAGGCCATCCGCGTGGTCGCCGATCGCGAAGTGGCGGCGATGTCCGACTTCGTCGTTGGCGCCAACGAGGCCGGTTTCCACCTGGCCGGCGTCAACTGGGGCCGCGACCTGCCGGAGCCGGAAGTGGCCGACATCCGCAACGTGCGTGCCGGCGATCGCGCCGTGGACGGCGGTGAACTGAAGATCGCCCGCGGCATCGAGGTCGGCCATGTGTTCCAGCTCGGCCGCAAGTACGCCGAGGCGCTGGACGCCACCGTGCTGGACGAGAACGGCAAGGCAGCGGTGATGGCGATGGGCTGCTACGGCATCGGCATCTCGCGGGTGGTGGCTGCCGCGATCGAACAGAACCATGACGAGGCGGGCATCATCTGGCCGGACGCGATGGCGCCGTGGCAGGTGGTGGTGTGCGTGATCAATCCGAAGGGCGACGCCGCCGTGGCCGATGCCGCGGCCAGCCTGCTGCAGGAACTGCGCGACGCCGGCCTGGACGCCGCGCTTGACGACCGTGGCCTGCGTCCCGGCGCGATGTTCGCCGACATGGAACTGATCGGCATTCCGCATCGCGTGGTGGTCAGCGAACGTGGCCTGGCCGCCGGCACCTACGAATACCGCTCGCGCCGCGCCAGCGAAGCGGAAAGCCTGGACAAGGCGTCCCTGCTGCAGCGCCTGCAGGGCTGATCGGCAAAAAGACCGGGGCCTGCCCCGGTCTTTTTTTTCTGCCGCGGCCTTCCCCGATATTGCAGCGGACATAATCCGGTCAAAATCTCCGCGACGGCGTCTGCATGCCGCCACGCCATGACCCGCCTGCATTTGTGCTGTGATTAATTCATCTCTATTCTGTCCGCCGACGCCATGGACTGGCTTGTCCCGTCCACACATTAGTTTCCGGAGTAACCGTAAATGAGCATTGACCTGACCGGCCTGTCAGCACGCGAGCTGGGCGCCCTGATCCGTACCGCCAAGAAGCAGCAGACCATCGTCGCCAAGCGCCGGCCGATCACCAAGGTCCGGGCCCAGCTGACCAAGCTGGCCAAGACCGAGGGTTACACCATCGAAGAACTGTTCGGCAGCGCCCCGGCCACGCGTGCCCGCAAGGCCGCCCCGGCCGTCAAGGCGCCATCGAAGACCGCCGGCCGCAAGCTGGGCAAGGTGGCACCGAAGTACCGCAACCCGGCCAATCCGAAGGAAACCTGGACTGGCCGTGGCAAGCAGCCGCGCTGGATGGCCGAACTGACCGCCAAGGGCAACAAGAAGCCGGAAGATTTCCTGATCAAGAAGGCCTGAGGCCGGATTGGGATGCAATGAAAAACGCCGGCGGACGCCGGCGTTTTTCATTCTCCGGTGTGTGGACCGAGGTCCACCCCCACAAGAAACAGCCCCTCCCGGCGTGTGGACCGACGGTCCACACCCACCGACATCATCACAGGGTTTTGCGCGCCGGCATCAGCAGGTTGCCGAACAGCAGGCCGGCGACCAGCGCCATCACCACGTTGAGCACGGTGAGGAACACGCTCTGGCCGGCGCCGACATCCTGTTGCTGGACCAGGGTCAGCACACCGCGCAGGCTGGTGCTGCCCGGCACCATCATGATGATGCCGGGCAGGCGGATGATCGCGCCCGGACGCCCGACCAGGCGACCGAACAGATTGCCGCCAGCGGTCAGCAGCATCGCCGACAGGAAGATACCGGCCGGCGCGCCCCAGGCGTGGCCACCGAACTTGGAGATCGCATAGCCGGCCACCGAGGCGGCGATCACCCACGGGTAATCGCGGCGGTTGGCCTTGAACAGCATCGCGAACGCAAAGGCCGCGGTCAGCAGCGAACCCCACTCCACCCACGGTCCCTGCGGTCGCGCCGCCCGTATCACCGGGTCCAGTCCGAGCACGTCGGCCAGGGTCACCGCGATCATCGCGCCGACGCTGAGCTTCATGATGGTGGTCAGCGCGCCGGCAAAGCGCGCGGTGCCCGATACCCAGTGCTGGCTGGCCAGTTCGTTGACCGCATTGGTCAGCGACATGCCGGGCAGCAGCACCACCAGCGACGCGATGATCACCGTATTGAGGTTGAGCGCGCCGATGAAGGACGCCACCAGGGTGGCAACCATGCCGGCCAGCAGCGCGGCCAGCGCCTCGGCGGCTTCGCGGGTGGCCGGGCGACGGTCGGTAACCATGCCGAGCAGGCCGATCATCAGGCCGATGACACCGGCGGTGGCGATGTCCAGCCACGGCAGCTTCCACATGCCGGCCACGCCGGCCGCGCCCAGGGTGAACGACAGGATCGTGCGCAGCTTGCCGCGCCGGCCCGGATCCTTGTCCAGCTGCCGCAGGGCGGTGTGGCCCTGGGCGATGCTCATCCGCCCGTTGGACACTTCTTCGGCGATATGGTCGGCAACGCTGAGCTTGTGCAGGTCGTTTTCACCGGGCGCCAAGCGGATCACGCGGGTGATGTCACTGGAGCCGATGGCCTGCGCCGGGTCGCTGAAGCTGAGGATGATACCGGTGGGATTCGACCACGGTTCACAATCCAGATCGAGCTGGCGGGCCAGTGCCACCACCGCCGTCTCCAGGCGCTGGGCCGTGGTGCCATAGCTGTGCAGGCGTCCGGCGATCTCGGAAACGAAGGCCACGCGCTGCGCGTAGGTGGCCTGGGGCGTGGGGATCGTGTGAGCATCTGCGGACATGCGCCGTAGTATTACCTAGGCAGGGGCTTACCGGAGAAATTCATCCGAGTTCGACGCGATGCCCAAGACAGAACGGTTATGCTGCGACCCGAATGGCCCACGTCACCCCGAACCTCGCCCCCCAGCTCGAACAGGATGCCCATGACCCGGGCCTGATCCACCTGTCCGGCACCTGGACCTTGAAGACCGCGCTGGCCGCGGCCGAGGTCCTGCACGGCGTTCCCGACAAGCTGACCGGCATCGATGCCACCGGCATCGAGCAGCTGGATTCGGCCGGCGTGCTGCAGGTGCTGCGCGTGGCCCATCGCGCCGATCTCCACGAAGACGCGCTGCAGTTCCGCCCGGACCACCAGGCGCTGGTATGCACCATCGAGGAAGTGGCCGATGACCGGCCCAGGGCCAAGCGCGATTTCGGCGTGCTGGCGGCACTGGAGCGGCTGGGTGTCAGCGTCCACGCCACTGGTCACAACATCAAGGCCCTGTGCAGTTTCCTCGGCGAGAACCTGGTCAAGGCGGCCCGGCTGGTCAAGGAACCCCGCCGCTTCCGGCTGACCGCCACCGTGCATCAGATGGAACAGGTGGGGCTGGATGCGGTGCCGCTGGTGGCGTTGCTGTCCTACCTGGTGGGCGCGGTGATCGCGTTCCTCGGTTCGACCATCCTGCGCGACTTCGGCGCCGAGATCTATGTGGTGGAGCTGGTCAACATCGCCTTCCTGCGCGAGTTCGCCGTGCTGCTGACCGCGATCGTGCTGGCCGGCCGTACCGCCAGTGCGTTCACCGCGCAGATCGGCGCGATGAAGGCACGCGAGGAGATCGATGCGATGCGCACGCTGGGCCTGGACCCGGTCGACCTGCTGGTGCTGCCGCGACTGCTGGCGCTGCTGGTCACCCTGCCCTTGCTGACCTTCATCGCGATGATCGCGGGCCTGGCCGGCGGCATCACCGTCGGTGCGTTCGACCTCGACATCCCGCCGCAGATGTACATCGCGCGCATGCACGAGACGATGGAAGTGCGGCACCTGCTGGTGGGTTTGTCGAAGGCGCCGGTGTTCGCGCTGGTGATCGGCCTGATCGGCTGCCTGGAGGGCCTGAAGGTCGAGGGTACCGCGCAGTCGGTCGGCGAGCGCACCACCTCCAGCGTGGTGCAGACGATCTCGCTGGTGATCATCATCGACGCCTTCGCGGCGTTGTGGTTCATGCACATGGACTGGTGACATGAGCACCTCCTCTTCCCCTGAAACGCTCGACATGCGCGATGGCGACGGCCACGCGCTGGCCATCCGCGTGCGCGGCCTGGTCAACCGCTTCGGCAGCCAGACCGTGCACGAAGACCTGGACCTGGACGTGCGCCGTGGCGAGATCCTGGGCGTGGTCGGTGGCTCCGGTACCGGCAAGTCGGTGCTGATGCGCTCGATCCTGGGCCTGCGCACGCCCGACGAGGGCCAGATCGAAGTGCTGGGCCGCGACGCGCGTGCCGACGACGCCGAGAGCCGCCTGCACATCGAACGCAACACCGGCGTGCTGTTCCAGGACGGCGCCCTGTTCTCCTCGCTGACCGTGGGCGAGAACGTGCAGGTGCCGCTGAAGGAACACCACCGCGAACTGCCCGAGCGCTGGCACTACGAACTGGCGCTGCTGAAGGTGAAGCTGGCCGGCCTGCCCGCCGATGCGATCAACAAGCTGCCCTCGCAGCTGTCCGGCGGCATGCGCAAGCGCGCCGGCCTGGCGCGGGCGCTGGCGCTGGATCCGCCGCTGCTGTTCCTGGACGAACCCACCGCCGGCCTCGACCCGATCGGCGCGGCCGCGTTCGACCGCCTGATCAAGACCCTGCAGGAAGCGCTGGGGCTGACCGTGTTCCTGATCACCCACGACCTGGACACGCTGTACGCCATCTGCGATCGCGTCGCCGTGCTGGCCGACCGCAGGGTGGTGGCCAATGCGCCGCTGCCGGACATCGAGAAACTGGATCATCCGTGGATCCAGGAATACTTCCACGGACCCCGCGCGCGCGCCGCGCGGGGCGAACAGATCGAGAGTGCCTGAGCCATGGAAACCAAAGCCAACTACGTGCTGATCGGCGCGTTCACCCTGATCACCGGCCTGGCCCTGCTGGCCTTCGGACTGTGGGCGGCCAAATACTCCTCCGACCGCACCTGGCAGGAGTACCGCGTGGTCTTCCGCGAGGCGGTGACCGGCCTGTCGGTGGGCAGCCCGGTGCAATACAACGGCATCGCGGTGGGCTCGATCACCGAACTGAACCTGGTGCCCGACGACCCGCGCCAGGTGGTCGCGCGCATCCGCCTGAACTCCAACACGCCGGTCAAGACCGATACCCGCGCCAAGCTGGCGATCACCAGCCTGACCGGCCCGTCGATCATCCAGCTCAGCGGCGGCACGCCGCAGTCGCCGGCGCTGACCACGGTCAACAAGGATCCGGCACCGATCATCCCGACCACGCCCTCGGCGCTGCAGAACATCACCGATGTGGCCAACCGCATCGTCGAGCGCATGGACCAGATCCTCAGCGACCGCAACGTGGCCTCGATCAACGCGACGCTGGCCAACCTGGAGACGATCAGCGGCGGCCTGGCCGACCGCGACCAGGGCACGCAGGCGCTGCTGCTCAGCGCGCGCGATGCCGCCCGCAGCCTGGACACCACGCTGAAGACCACCAACGGCACCATCGAGCGCCTGGACAAGAACCTGGTGCAGCAGCTGCCCGGCATCATCGACAAGCTCGACGCGACCCTGGCCAAGCTCGACTCGGCCGCCGGCAACGCCGATTCGATCCTTGGCGAGAACCGCGCCGCGATCAACAGCTTCGCCAACGATGGCCTCGGCCAGCTGGGCCCAACGCTGACCGAACTGCGCGGCCTGATCCGCGATCTGCGCCGGGTCAGCGACCGTCTCGAGAACAACCCCGCGCGCTACCTGCTGGGCCGCGACGCACCGAAGGAGTTCGAACCCCAATGAGCACGCCCCCCCTTCCGCGCCTGCTGCTGGCCGCTTCGATGGTCGGCCTGCTGGGCGGTTGCTCCATCCTCGGCAGCAGCGAGAAAACCGCAGTGACGCTGTACTCGCCGTCCGTGCAGGTCAAGGCGGACCCGTCGTGGCCGCAGGCCAGCTGGCAGCTGGTGCTGGCCAAGCCCAGCGCCGCGCGCCTGGTCGACAGCCCGCGCATCAACGTGCGGCCGACGCCCTCGCAGCTGGAGATCTACAAGGGCGCCAGCTGGGCGCAGCCGGCCACCGACATGATCGAGGACACGCTGCTGCGTGGCTTTGAAGACTCCGGCCGCATCCGCGGCGTGGCGCGCAGCACCGCCGGCATCCGTGCCGACTACAAGCTGTCCACCGACGTGCGCCGCTTCGAATCGGATTACCAGGGCCAGGCTACGCCGACCGTGGTGATCGAAGTCAACGCCAAGCTGATCCACGTCGCCGACCAGCGCGTGGTGGCCGACCGCACTTTCCGCCAGGCGCAGCCGGTCGGCAGTACCGACGTACCGGCGGTGACCGCGGCGTTCGAGCGCGGCCTGCAGCAGCTGGCACAGGATGTGGTGGGCTGGACGCTGGTGAGCGGGCAGGCCGACGCCACGGCGGCCAAGCGCTGACGCATCGCAGGGGTCAGAGCCCTTCCCCGACGGGAAAGGGATCTGACCCCTTCTTCGTCACCGCGGCCTAATCCAGCGGAAGGTCAGGTTGATCCGCTCGCCCTGCACCCGCGCCATCTTCGGCAGCGCGTGCTGGTAGAAGCGCTGGGTCTGCCCGGCCATCAGCAGCAGGTCCCCGTGGCCCAGCACGAACTCGGCCTTGCGCGCCGTATCGTCGCGTCGGCGCAGCAGGAAACGGCGCGCGGCGCCCAGGCTCAGCGACGCGATCACCGGGGCCGGTCCCAGCTCCGGCTCGTCATCGCTGTGCCAACCCATGGAGTCACCCCCGCTGCGGTAGCGGTTCAGCAGCACGCTGTTGAAGCGGCCGTGGCCTTCGGCCTGCAGGCGCTCGCGCACGGCCTGCAACACGGGCGGCCAGGCGTGCGGCACGAACTCGGCACCGGAATAGCGGTAGCGGGCCTGCGGATCGCCGATCCAGCAGCTCAGCCGCGGCGAATCCACCCAGTTGCCGAACATCCGGATGCGGTGGACCTCCCACGGCACGTCGGCTTGCAGCGCCCCCATGAGCCGGTCGGCGTCGGCTGCGGCCAGCCAGCCCGGCAGGTGCTGGACGTCGGCGTCGGGCAGGTCGTGGGGGAACAACATGGCGGCACCTCAAGAAACAGGGCGGCACGCTTGGCCGCCCTTGCAGCCTCAGCCGCGCTGGAACGCGACGCCGGTCTTTTCCTTCAGCTCTTGATCGCTGACACCCGGCGCAGCTTCCACCAGCAGCAGGCCGTTGTCAGTCACGTCGAACACCGCCAGATCGGTGATGATGCGGTCGACCACGCCCACGCCGGTCAGCGGCAGCGTGCATTCGGCCAGGATCTTGTGCTCGCCGTTCTTGGCGGTGTGCTCCATCAGCACCACCACGCGCTGCACGCCGGCCACCAGGTCCATCGCGCCGCCCATGCCCTTGACCATCTTGCCGGGCACCATCCAGTTGGCCAGGTCGCCCTTGTCGGTGACCTGCATGGCGCCGAGGATGGCCAGGTTGACGTGGCCACCGCGGATCATCGCGAAGCTGTCGTGGCTGCCGAAGTAGCTGGCACCGGCGCGTGCGGTGACGGTCTGCTTGCCGGCGTTGATCAGGTCGGCGTCGACCTCGGCGTCGGTCGGGAACGGGCCAATGCCGAGCAGGCCGTTCTCCGACTGCAGCCATACATCCACGCCGTCGGGAATATGGTTGGCGACCAGCGTCGGCAGGCCGATGCCCAGGTTCACGTAGGCGCCATCGGTCAGCTCGCGCGCCGCGCGTGCGGCCATTTCATCTCGGGTCCACGCCATGTCAGTTGCCCTCCGCGCGGATGGTGCGCTGTTCGATTCGCTTCTCTGGATGCGCGTTGTGCACGATGCGATGCACGTAGATGCCCGGCAGGTGCACCTGGTCAGGATCAATCGCGCCGACCGGCACCACCTCCTCCACTTCCACGATGCAGACCTTGCCGGCCATCGCGCAGGCCGGGTTGAAGTTGCGCGCGGTCTTGCGGAACACCAGGTTGCCAGCCTCGTCGGCCTTCCAGGCCTTGACCAGTGCCACGTCGGCGCGCAGCGCGGTCTCCATCACGTAGTGCTTGCCGTCGAACTCGCGGGTTTCCTTGCCCTCGGCCACCACCGTGCCGTAGCCGGTGGCGGTGAAGAACGCCGGAATACCTGCGCCACCCGCACGCAGCCGCTCGGCCAGGGTGCCCTGCGGGTTGAACTCCAGTTCCAGCTCGCCGGCCAGGAACTGCCGTTCGAACTCCTTGTTCTCGCCCACGTAGGACGAAATCATCTTCTTGATCTGCCGCGTTTCCAGCAGCTGGCCCAGGCCGAAGCCATCGACGCCGGCATTGTTGGAGATCACGGTCAGGCCCTTGACGCCGCTGTCGCGCAGCGCAGCGATCAGCGCCTCGGGAATGCCACACAGGCCAAAGCCACCCACGGCCAGGGTCTGGCCATCGGCGACCACCCCCTGCAGGGCCTCCGCCGCACTGGCGAAGCGCTTGCCGCGCTTTCCGCCGGAAGTCGATTGCTGCATTGCTGTAGTACCCTGCGAATGGATAAGCGCATTCTAGCCGCAGGCCTGCATCCGACGGGTTTGCGGCGCAGCAAACCGCACGGATGCAGCGGCCCGGGGCCGGGATGCCGCTTTCTGGCCCATGCCCCAACGCGGATACAATGGACGATCCCGCCGCGTCAGCCCGCGAACGATGCCCCCAGCGCCTCCTGCCCCCTCTCCTGCAGCCCACGACCGCGCCCTGTGCGTGGACCTGGATGGCACGCTGCTGGACACGGACCTCCTGTATGAATCGCTGCTGGTGCTGTTGGCGCGCAATCCGCTGTACCTGTTCCTACTGCCGTTCTGGCTGCTGCAGGGCAAGGCCGCACTGAAGCGGCAGATCGCTGCACGCGTCACCATCGATCCACGCCGCCTGCCTTACAACCCGAAAGTTCTGGAACTGCTGCGCGACACGGCGCAGCGCCCGCGGGTGCTGTGTACCGCCTCGGACCAGCTGCTGGTCGCGCCGATCGCCGCACACCTGGGCCTGTTCGAGCAGGTGATCGCCAGCGATGGCCAGCACAACCTGTCCGGCACGCACAAGGCACAGGCCCTGGTGGATGCCTTCGGCGAGCGTGGTTTCGACTACGCCGGCAATGGCACGGTCGATCTGGCGGTCTGGGCCCGCGCTGCAGGCGCCTGGGTGGTCAACAACCGCAGCGCCCTGGCCGGTGCCGCAGCGCAACGCACCCAGCTGCTGGGGCACTGGCCCGCCCCATCCAGGCTGCAGGCATGGTTGAAGGCGCTGCGGCCACACCAGTGGCTGAAGAACCTGTTGGTGTTCGTGCCCGTGTTGACCGCCCACCGCTTCCTGGAAGCACCGGCGGTGGCCGATGCCCTGCTCGCCTTCGCGGCCTTCAGCCTGTGCGCCTCCGGCGTCTACCTGCTCAATGACCTGCTCGACCTCGATGCGGATCGCCGCCATCCGCGCAAGCGCCATCGCCCCTTTGCCGCCGGTCGCCTGCCGCTGCTGCACGGCCTGGTTGCAGGCCCGCTGCTGACGCTGTGCGGGCTGGCCGTGGCACTGGCCTGCAGCCCTGCATTCGCGGCCGTGCTGGCGGGCTACTACGCGCTGACCGTTGCCTACTCGTTGCGCCTGAAGCGCATCGTCATGCTCGACGTGGTGCTGCTGGCCAGCCTCTACACCCTGCGCATCATCGGCGGCACGGTGGCCATCGGGGCAGAACTGTCGTTCTGGCTGCTGGCCTTCAGCATGTTCATTTTCCTCTCGCTGGCTCTGCTCAAGCGCTATACCGAACTCCACGCGGTGCTGGCACGTGGCAAGACCCGCGCCAACGGCCGTGGCTACGGCGTGGAAGACCTGCCGCTGCTGCAGTCGCTGGGCGCGGCCGCCGGCTACTGCGCCGTGCTGGTGATGGCGCTGTACATCAACAGCCCCGACAGCGTGGAGCTGTACCGCAGCCCGAAGCTGCTGTGGTTCATCTGCCCGATCCTGCTGTACTGGGTCAGCCGCGCCTGGGTGATCGCGCATCGCGGCAACATGCACGATGACCCCATCGTGTTCGCTGCCACGGACCGGGCCAGCCAGGTGGTGGCCGTGCTGTGCGCCGGGTTTGCCCTGGTGGCGATCTGATGCGGGACGGCGCGTACTCCTGGGGGCGGTATCCGCGCGCGCCACAGTCGCTGGTCAGGGTGCATGATCGGCTCGCCGCGCTGCCGGCCTTCGCAGGCAGCGCGCTGCCGCATGGCAATGGACGCAGCTATGGCGACAGTTGCCAGAATCCGGGGGCCACCCTGCTCGACTGTCGCGGTCTGGACCGCTTCATCGCCTTTGACCCGGCCAGCGGACGGTTGCATTGCGAAGCTGGCGTCACCTTGGGCGAGATCATCGCGCTCGTTCTGCCGCAGGGCTGGTTCCTGCCGGTTACCCCAGGCACGCGTCACGTCACCGTGGGCGGCGCGATCGGTAATGATGTGCATGGCAAGAATCATCATCTGGCCGGCAGCTTCGGCCGCCACGTGCTGTCCTTCGAGCTGCTGCGCAGCAACGGCGAGCGCCGCGTGTGCAGGCCTGGCGATGGCGACGGTTGGTTCGAAGCCACCGTCGGTGGGCTTGGCCTGACCGGACTGGTCACCCATGCCGAGCTGCAGCTGCGCCGCGTGCCGGGCAGCAGCCTTGAGGTGGAGAACATCCGTTTCTCCAGCCTGGCCGACTTCTTCGCACTGTCACAGGACAGCAGCGAGAGCCACGAGTACAGTGTGGCCTGGATCGACTGCCTGGCGCATGGCCGCGCCCTCGGCCGTGGGCATTTCACCCGTGCCAGCCATGCCGTGCAGCCGGCCGACGAACGTCCGGCCACGCCCCGGCGGCAGTGGTCGATGCCGCTGACGCCACCGATATCACTGGTCAACCGGCTCACCCTGCGCCCGTTCAATACGCTCTATTACTGGCGCCAGCCCGCGCAACGCCGGCGCCACGTCTCACACCTGTTGCCCTTTTTCTATCCGCTTGATGGCATCAGCCAGTGGAACCGGATGTACGGTCCGGCTGGCTTCGTGCAGTACCAGTGCGTGCTGCCACCGCACGCGGCCGCGGATGGAATTCCCGCCCTGCTGCAGGAAATCGCCCGCAGTGGCCAGGGGTCGTTCCTGGCGGTGCTCAAGCAGTTCGGCACGCAGCCGTCCCTTGGCATGTTGTCCTTCCCGCGCCCGGGTACCACCCTGGCCCTGGACTTCCCCAACACCGGCGAGGCGCTCTGGGCCCTGCTGCGGCGCCTGGACCAGATCGTCGATGCCGCCGGCGGTGCCCAGTACCCGGCCAAGGATGCACGGATGACCGCCGCCTCATTCCAGCAGGCGTACCCGCGCTGGCAGGACTTCAGCCGATTCATCGATCCACGTTTCTCGTCCGGCTTCTGGCGCCGGGTGACGGAGTAAGCATGCAGAACGTCCTCATCATCGGCGCCACGTCGGCGATCGCCGAAGCCGTCGGACGGCGCTATGCCGCACGCGGCGCGGCGCTGTTCCTGGTTGCTCGCCGTTCCGAACGGCTCGCCGCCATCGCCGACGACCTGCGCGTGCGCGGTGCACGCGCCACGCACACTTCTTCGATGGACATCAACGATCTGGCCGCCCACGCCGAGCTGCTGACGCAGGCCTGGCAGGCGCTGGGGCGGGTGGACGTGGTGCTGGTTGCACATGGCACGCTGCCCGATCAGGCAGCGTGTGAGGCCTCGGTGGAAACCTGCATGGCCGAGTTCGCCACCAACGGCAGCTCGACCCTGGCCTTGCTGGGGCCTGTGGCCAATCGGCTGGCCGACGCCGGCAGCGGCACGCTGGCGGTGATCACTTCGGTGGCCGGCGACCGCGGCCGCCAGAGCAACTACGTCTACGGCGCCGCCAAGGCTGCGGTCAGCACCTACCTGAGTGGCCTGCGCCAACGCCTGGCCAAGCAGGGCGTGGCGGTGGTCGACATTCGTCCGGGCTTCGTCGACACGCCGATGACGGCCCACCTGCGCAAGGGCCCATTGTGGGCAACGCCGGACCAGGTCGCGCGCCGCATCGTCGCCGGCATCGGGCGCGGCACCCCGGTGCTGTATGCCCCGGGCTTCTGGCGGTTGATCATGACGGTGATCCGCCTGCTGCCGCAGGCCCTCTTCAACAGGATCTCGCTGTGAGCACTGCAATGGACTCCGAGCTGGAGCAGAAGATCATCATTCCCGGTGGTGCCGGCCTGGTCGGCCAGAACCTGGTCGCCATCCTCAGGCGCCAGGGCTACCGCCGGCTGGTGGTGATCGACAAGCACGCTGCCAATCTCGCGGTGCTGGCACGCATGCATCCGGACGTGGTGACCGAACACGCCGACCTGGCAGAGCCGGGCACCTGGGAGCGCCATTTCGCCGGGGCCGACGCCGTGGTGATGCTGCAGGCGCAGATCGGCGGCACCGATCCTCTGCCATTCGTGCGCAACAACATCACTGCCACCGACCTCATCCTGGATGCCATCGAGCGCCACGCCGTGCCCTACACGGTGCACGTCAGCTCCTCGGTGGTCTGTTCGGTGGCCGATGACGACTACACCCGCACCAAGCGTGAGCAGGAGCAACGCGTCGCCGCGCGCGGCATTCCATCGGTCATCCTGCGCCCGACCCTGATGTTCGGCTGGTTCGATCGCAAGCACCTGGGATGGCTGTCGCGCTTCATGCGCAGGGTTCCGGTATTCCCGATTCCCGGCGATGGTCGCTACATGCGCCAGCCACTGTATGCCGGCGATTTCGCCACCATCATCGCCAGCTGCCTGCGCTCGCGCATTGCTGGCCAGCGCTACAACATCACCGGCTTGGAGAAGGTGGATTACATCGACATCATCCGCCAGATCAAGCGCAGCACGCGTGCCCGCACCCTGCTGCTGCACATTCCCTACCGCCTGTTCCACCTGCTGCTGAGGACCTGGGCGCTGTTCGACCGCGACCCACCGTTCACCCCGGCGCAGCTGCAGGCACTGGTGGCCCATGATGAGTTCGAAGTCATCGACTGGCCTTCGATCTTCAACGTACGGCCGACGCCCTTCGCGCAGGCCATCGACGCCACCTTCAACGACCCCGAGTACGGCGACATCGCCCTGGAGTTCTGATCATGAGCGAGCGCATCGCCGTTCTCGGCGCCGGCCCGATGGGCCTTGCCGTGGCCTACCAGCTGGCCCGCGACGGCCATCAGCCCGTGGTATTCGAAGCCGATGACCGCGTTGGCGGAATGACCGCGAGCTTCGACTTCGGCGGCATGCCGATCGAACGCTACTACCATTTCCATTGCACCTCCGATCACGATTTCCTGACCATGCTCGACGAGCTGGGGCTGGGCGAACGCATGCGCTGGACCGAGACCCGCATGGGCTACTGGTTCGGCAAGCGCCTGCAGCCATGGGGCAATCCGATTGCCCTGCTGCGCTTCAGGGGCCTGGGGATGATGGCGAAGATCCGTTACGGCCTGCATGCTTTCCTGTGCACGCGTCGCAACGACTGGCGCCCGCTGGACCACGTTGAAGCCTCCTCCTGGATCCGCCGCTGGGTTGGCGCCGAAGCCTACGAAACGCTGTGGCGCCGGTTGTTCGACTACAAGTTCTACGACTATGCCGGCAACCTGTCCGCGGCCTGGATCTGGAGCCGGATCCGGCGCATCGGGCGCTCCCGTTACAGCCTGATGCGCGAAAAGCTCGGGTATCTGGAAGGCGGTTCATCCACCCTGCTCGATGCCCTGCATGCGGACATCCAGCGCCATGGTGGCGAGGTGCGGCTGTCCAGCCCGGTGCAACGCATCGTGATCGAGGACGGCCGCGTACGCGGTGTCCAGGTCGGCGGCGAGCATCTGACCTTCGACAAGGTCATTTCCACGGTACCGCTGCCGTTCGTGCCACGCCTGGCGCCGGACCTGCCGGCGTCCATCCTGGCGAAGTTCCGCGCCTTGAACAACATTGCGGTGGTCTGCGTGATCGCCAAGCTGCGCAGGCCGGTCTCGGCCAACTTCTGGGTCAATACCAACGACCCGGACATGGACATCCCCGGCATCGTCGAGTACACCAACCTGCGCCCGATGGATGCCCATATCGTCTACGTGCCGTTCTACATGCCCGGCGAGCACGAGCGTTATGGCGACAGCGACGACGTGTTCGCCGGCAAGGTCCGCCGATACCTGTGCATGATCAATCCGCAGTTGGGCGCGGATGACTTCATCGACGTGCGGGTCAGCCGCTACCGCCACGCGCAGCCGATCTGCGAGCCGGGCTTCTTGGACCGGCTGCCGCCGCGCCGGCTGCCGGTGGAAGGACTGTGGGTGGCCGATACCTCGCACTACTACCCCGAAGACCGCGGCATCTCCGAGAGCATCGGCTTCGGGCGTGCCATGGCCCGCGAGGCGGTGGCGTGACCCTGTCCCGCCCGTTCCTGCTGTTCCTGCTGGCCGGCGGCATCGCTGCGCTGGCCAACATCCTGTCGCGGATGCTGTACAGCCACTGGATGCCGTTCACCCCGGCGATCATCGCCGCCTACCTCACCGGCATGGTCACCGCCTTCGTGCTGACCCGCTGGTTGGTGTTTTCCGGCAGCACCCGGCCCCTGCACCACTCGGCGTTCTACTTCGTGCTGGTCAACCTGTTCGCGGTGGCCCAGACCTGGCTGGTTTCCACCGTGCTGGCCTACCACCTGCTGCCATGGCTGGGCGTGGACGTGCTGCGCCTGGAGGTCGCCCACGTGGTGGGCGTGGCGGTGCCAGTGGTGTCCAGCTACTTCGGCCACAAGTACCTGTCGTTCCGATGACTGCTCCCGGGGTGCCGTTTGCGGAAAACGCTTCCCACACATCCATGGCCGTAAACTACGGCGCTGACCTCACCCAGGATCCCGATCAATGCCCCTGCCCGCCTTCAAGGCCTATGACATCCGCGGCCGCGTGCCGGAAGAACTGAACGAAGATCTGGCCCGCCGCATCGGCGTGGCGCTGGCGGCGCAGCTTGCGCCGGGCCCGGTGGTACTGGGCCACGACGTGCGCCTGACCAGCCCCGCGCTGCAGGATGCACTGGCCGCAGGCCTGCGCGGTACCGGGCGCGAGGTGATCGACATCGGCCTGTGTGGCACGGAAGAAGTCTATTTCCAGACCGACCACCTGGGCGCGGCCGGCGGCGTGATGGTCACCGCCAGCCACAACCCGATGGACTACAACGGCATGAAGCTGGTCAAGGAGAACGCACGGCCGATCAGCTCCGATACTGGCCTGTTCGCGATTTCCGATGCGGTTGCCGCCGATACGTCCGCGGCGCAACCGCCGCGTGCCGCGCAGAGCGCCCAGCACGACAAGAGCGCGTACATCCAGCACCTGCTGAGCTATGTCGACGCCGGCAAGCTGCGACCGCTGAAGCTGGTGGTCAACGCCGGCAACGGCGGTGCCGGTGCCATCGTCGATCTGCTGGCACCACACCTGCCATTCGAGTTCATCCGCATCTGCCACGAGCCGGACGGCCATTTCCCCAACGGCATTCCCAACCCGCTGCTGCCGGAGAACCGCGCCGCCACCGCCGACGCCGTGCGCGAACACGGTGCCGATTTCGGCATTGCCTGGGACGGCGACTTCGACCGCTGCTTCTTCTTCGACCACACCGGTCGCTTCATCGAGGGCTACTACCTGGTCGGCCTGCTGGCCAAGGCAATCCTGGCGCGCAACCCCGGCGGCAAGGTCGTGCACGACCCGCGCCTGGTCTGGAACACCGTGGACATGGTCGAACAGGCCGGCGGCGTACCGGTGCAGTGCAAGAGCGGCCACGCCTTCATCAAGGAAAAGATGCGCGCCGAAGACGCGGTGTACGGCGGCGAGATGAGCGCCCACCACTATTTCCGCGAGTTCGCCTATGCCGACTCGGGCATGATCCCGTGGCTGCTGATCGCCCAGCTGGTTTCCGAAAGCGGGCGCTCGCTGGCCGACTGGGTCGAAGACCGCATGGCGGCCTACCCGTGCAGCGGCGAAATCAATTTCAAGGTCAGCGATGCCAAGGCGGCCGTCGCACGCGTGATGGAGCACTTCGCGGCGCTGTCGCCCACGCTGGACCACACCGATGGCATCAGTGCCGACTTCGGCGACTGGCGCTTCAACCTGCGCAGCTCCAACACCGAGCCACTGCTGCGCCTGAATGTTGAAGCCCGTGGTGATGCCGCGCTGATGCAGGCGCGCACCGACGACATCTCCCGCCTCATCCAGCAGTAACCGAGGAACGCATGAGCAGCATCCAGCCCGTCATCCTGTCCGGTGGATCCGGTACCCGCCTGTGGCCGCTGTCGCGCGAGGCGTACCCGAAGCAGTTCCTGCCGTTGGCAGGCGAACTGACGATGCTGCAGGCCACCTGGAAGCGCGTGGCGCCGATCGCCGCGCGCGGACCACTGGTGATCGCCAACGAAGAGCATCGCTTCGTCGCCGCCGAGCAGCTGCAGCAGGTTGGCGCCGAGCCGGCCGCGATCATCCTCGAGCCGGTCGGCCGCAACACGGCCCCGGCGATCGCGGTGGCCGCGCTGGAGGCCACCCGCGACGGTGCCGACGCCCTGCTGCTGGTGCTGCCCTCCGATCACGTGATCACCAACGAGACTGCGTTCCGCAGCGCCGTGCAGGCGGCGGCCGGCGCTGCCGAGGCCGGCCAGCTGGTGACCTTCGGCATCGTGCCGACCGGACCGGAAACCGGCTACGGCTACATCAAGGCCGCCGATGGCCAGGGCCTGCGTGCGGTCGAGCGCTTCGTCGAGAAGCCGGACCTGGATACCGCCACCGGCTACGTCAGCAGCGGCCAGTATTACTGGAACAGTGGCATGTTCCTGTTCAAGGCCTCGCGCTACCTGCAGGAACTGGAACGCTTCCAGCCCGCGATGCTGGCTGGCAGCCGCCAGGCCTGGCAGCAGGCACGCCGAGATGCCGACTTCACCCGCCTGGACAAGGACGCCTTCACTGCCGTTCCGTCCGATTCGATCGACTACGCGGTGATGGAGAAGACCGCCGACGCGGTGGTGATTCCACTGGATGCGGGCTGGAACGATGTCGGTTCGTGGACTGCGCTGCGCGATGTCTCGCAGCAGGACGGCGATGGCAATGCCCACCAAGGCGACGTGATCGCCATCGACTGCCGCAATACCTATGCCTACGGCCAACGCCTGGTGGCCATGGTCGGCCTCGATGACGTGATCGTGGTCGAGACCGACGATGCGGTGCTGGTGGGCAAGGCCGACCGCATGCAGGAGGTCAAGACCGTGGTGGCACAGCTCAAGGCCGAAGGCCGCAGCGAGGCCACCTGGCACCGCAAGGTCTATCGCCCGTGGGGTGCCTACGATTCGATCGACAACGGCGAGCGCTTCCAGGTCAAGCGGATCACGGTCAAGCCCGGCGGCACGCTGAGCCTGCAGATGCACCACCATCGCGCCGAGCACTGGATCGTGGTCAGCGGCACCGCCGAGGTGACCCGTGGCGATGAAGTGATCCTGCTCAGCGAGAACCAGAGCACCTACATTCCGCTGGGCGTGACCCACCGCCTGCGCAACCCGGGCAAGCTGCCGCTGGAACTGATCGAAGTGCAGTCCGGCAGCTACCTCGGCGAGGATGACATCGTGCGCTTCGAGGATACCTACGGGCGCAGCTGAGGTTTGCCCGGGGTCGGATCCCGTTGCTGCGCAGCGGGCTCTGACCCGTTCCTGATCGGCCCCGCCGCGCTGCATCGCCGGGCATGGCCCGGCGCTACGGCCATCAGGCCAGCTCCGCCATCACCCGCTTCAGGCCATCCTGCCAGGTCGGCAGCACGATGCCGAAATCCTGCTGCAGCTTGCGGTTGTCCAGCACCGACCAGGCCGGGCGCTTGGCCGGGGTCGGATACTCGGAACTGGGAATCGCCTCGACCGTCGGCACCTTGGCCAACACGCCGGTGGCCAATGCCTCGGCGAAGATCGCTTCGGCGAACCCATGCCAGCTGGTCTGGCCGCTGGCGGTCAGGTGCCAGGTACCCGACAACTGCCCCGGATGCTGCAGCGCCTGCGCGGTGACATTGGCGATCAGCGCGGCCGGCGTTGGCGTGCCGATCTGGTCGGCCACCACCCGCAACGCATCGCGCTCGGCCCCGATGCGCAGCATGGTGCGCAGGAAGTTCGCGCCGTGCGAGGCATACACCCACGCCGTGCGGAAAATCAGATGGCGGCCACCGGCCGCACGCACCGCGTCTTCGCCATCGCGCTTGCTGGTGCCATATACGCCCAGTGGGGCGGTCGGCTCGTCCTCGCGGTAGGGCGCGCTACCCTGGCCATCGAACACGTAGTCGGTGGAGTAATGCACGAACGGCACGCCGTGCGCCGCACACCAGCGCGCGATCACGCCCGGTGCCTGCGCGTTGGCGGCGAACGCAGCGTCCGCATCCTGTTCGGCACGATCCACCGCCGTGTAGGCCGCTGCATTGACCACCACCGACGGCTGCACGCGATCCAGCAGTGCCGGCAGGCTGTCGGGCTGGCCGAAGTCGGCCGTTTCGCACGCACTGCCGTCCGGCAGCTGGCCGCTGCGGGTGGTCGCGACCACCTTGCCCAGCGGCACCAGCGCGCGCAGCAGCTCCTGTCCAACCTGGCCGTTGCCACCCAACACCAGCACGGTCATGGCACGTAGACCGGCAAGCGGTCTTCAGCAATGTCCTTCAGGAACGGCGCGTTCTCGTCCTTGCCCGACAACGTCGGGGCACTGACCGGCCAGTCCACCGCAACATCAGCGTCGTTCCAGCGGATACCCGCATCGGCTTCCTTGACGTAGACATCCGTGCACAGATAGCTGAACAGAGCGCGCTCGGACAGCACGGCGAATCCGTGGGCGAAGCCTTCGGGAATCCAGAACTGCTTTTTGTTTTCCGCGCTCAGCACCACCGCCTCCCACTGGCCGAAGGTGGGCGAGCCGCGGCGGATGTCCACGGCCACATCGTAGACCTCGCCTTCCAGCACGGTCACAAGCTTGCCCTGCGGGCGCGGCCACTGGTAATGCAGGCCGCGCAGCACGCCCTTGGCAGAGGTGGAGACATTGGTCTGCACGAAGCGCTCCGGCAGGCCCAATGCAGCGAAGCGCTCGGCGTTCCAGGTTTCGTAGAAGAAGCCACGTTCGTCGCCGAACACCGCCGGCTCGATGACCCGGCATCCCGGCAGTGACGTCTCGATTACTTTCACGGAACCACTCCGCGCTGGGCTAGCGTGTGCAGGTACTGGCCGTAGCCATTCTTGATCAGTGGTGCAGCCAGTGCTTCCAGCTGCTCGGCAGTGATCCAGCCCTGGCCGAACGCGATTTCCTCCGGGCAGCAGACCTGCAGGCCCTGGCGGGTCTGGATGGTCTCGATGAAGTTGGACGCCTCCAGCAGCGATTGATGGGTACCGGTGTCGAGCCAGGCATAGCCACGGCCCAGGGCTTCCAGATGCAGGTTGCCTTCGGCCAGGTAGCGCTTGTTGAGATCGGTGATTTCCAGCTCACCACGCGGCGACGGCCTGAGTTCGGCCGCATGCGCGCTGGCATTGCCATCGTAGAAGTACAGGCCGGTCACTGCGTAGTTCGAGCGCGGTTTCTCGGGCTTCTCGACCAGGTCGATGACCTTGCCACTCTTGTCGAACTCGGCCACGCCATAGCGCTCCGGGTCATTGACCCAGTAACCGAACACCGTGGAGCCTTCCACGCGCTCATCGGCGCGCTTGAGCACGTCGCGCAGGCCATGGCCGTGGAAGATGTTGTCGCCCAGCACCAGGCAGCTCGGCTTGCCGGCGACGAAATCACGGCCGATCAGGTAGGCCTGGGCCAGGCCATCGGGGCTCGGCTGCACCGCGTACTGGATGTCCATGCCCCACTGCGAGCCGTCGCCCAGCAGCTGCTGGAACAGCGCCTGCTCGTGCGGGGTGTTGATGATCAGCACCTCGCGGATGCCCGCCAGCATCAGCACGCTGAGCGGGTAATAGATCATCGGCTTGTCGTACACCGGCAGCAGCTGCTTGCTGACGCCCTTGGTGATCGGATACAGCCGGGTGCCGGAGCCACCGGCGAGGATGATGCCTTTACGCTGCGTCATGTCGTCTCCAGGGTTCAGGCCGCAGTGCCGATGCGCTGCAGACGGTAGCTGCCGTCCAGCACGCCGTTGACCCAGTCCTGGTTGTCCAGGTACCAGTCGACGGTGAAGGCGATGCCCTGCTCGAAGGTGTAGGCCGGTTCCCAGCCCAGATCGTTCTTCAGCTTGGACGCATCGATCGCATAGCGGCGGTCATGGCCGGGGCGGTCAGTGACATAGGTGATCTGGCTGCTGCGCGGCTGGCCGTCCGCACGCGGGCGGCGCTGGTCCAGCAGCGCGCAGATCGCCTGCACCACTTCGATATTCTGCTTTTCCGAATTGCCGCCGACGTTATAGGTCTCGCCGACCTGGCCCTTGGCCAGCACGGTGCGGATCGCTTCGCAGTGGTCGGACACGAACAGCCAGTCGCGCACCTGCTTGCCATCGCCGTACACCGGCAGCGGCTCACCAGCCAGCGCCTTGGCGATCACCAGCGGAATGAGCTTCTCCGGGAAGTGGTACGGGCCGTAGTTGTTGGAGCAGTTGGTGGTCAGCACCGGCAACCCGTAGGTGTGGTGGAACGCACGCACCAGGTGGTCCGAAGCGGCCTTTGACGCCGAATAAGGGGAATTCGGGGCGTACGGCGTGGTTTCGCTGAACTTGCCGGTCTCGCCCAGGGTGCCGTACACCTCGTCGGTCGACACGTGCAGGAAGCGGAACGCCGCGCCCTGCTCGGCCGGCAGCGCCTTCCAGTAATCACGCACGGCTTCCAGCAGGCCCAGAGTGCCCACCACATTGGTCTGGATGAAGGCACCCGGGCCATCGATGGAGCGATCGACGTGGCTCTCGGCGGCGAAATTCAGCACTGCGTCCGGCTGGTGCTCGGCCAGCAGGCGGGCTACCAGGGCGCTGTCGCCGATGTCACCCTGCACGAACACGTGGTTCGGGTTGCCGTCCAGGCTGGACAGGGTCTTCAGGTTGCCGGCGTAGGTCAGGGCGTCGAGATTGACGACCTTGATGCCACGGGCGACCGCTTCGAGAACAAAGTTACCGCCAATGAATCCGGCACCGCCGGTGACAAGCCATGTGGGCACTACCTGTTCTCCTGTTGATGATTCAAATGGGTCGCATGCCGCAACCTGATTCAGCGCAACAGGATACATCGGGGGCACCTTCACGACTGCCTTCGCACCGTGAACGAGCAGCAGTACGCGGCACACTCATGCCGCACCGCAGCATAACCATACGCATTCGCATGGTTCCCTCAAGCCAGCTAGAATCAGGATCCCACCCCCGAACCGGTTGCTTTACGAGGACCGGACGTTCTCCCCGTTATTGAAGGACCCCGTACCAGATGAAAATCCTCGTCGCGTACAAGCGCGTGGTGGACTACAACGTCCGCATTCAGGTCAAGCCGGACGGTTCCGGCGTGGTCACCGACGGCGTCAAGCTGTCCCCCAATCCCTTCGATGAAATCGCCCTGGAAGAAGCCCTGCGCCTGCGCGACAAGGGCATCGCCAGCGAGGTCGTGGTCGCCACCATTGCTCCGGCCGACGCCCAGGCGCACCTGCGCAACGGCCTGGCGATGGGCGCCAACCGTGCGGTCCATGTGGTCACCGACCAGGCCATCCAGCCGCTGACCGCCGCCCGCACCCTGCTCAAGCTGATCGAGAAGGAACAGCCGGACCTGGTGATACTGGGCAAGCAGGCCATTGACGACGACGCGAACCAGACCGGCCAGATGCTGGCCACGCTGTGGGGCCGTCCGCAGGCGACCTTCGCCAGCAAGCTCGAGATCGCAGACGGCAAGGCCACGGTGACCCGTGAAGTCGACGCCGGCCTGGAAACGCTGGAAGTGGACCTGCCGGCCGTGGTCACCACCGACCTGCGCCTGAACGAGCCGCGCTTCATCAAGCTGCCGGACATCATGAAGGCCAAGGCCAAGCCGCTGGAGACCCTGCAGCTGGCCGACCTCGGCGTTGAAGCTGCCGACACCTTCAAGACCACCCAGTACGCCGCACCGTCCAAGCGCAGCAAGGGCGTGATGGTCAAGGACGCGGCCGAACTGGTGGCCGCACTCAAGCAGAAGGGGCTGCTGTAATGAGCAAGATTCTCGTCATCGCCGAACACCACGACGGCAAGCTCAACGCCGCCACCGCCAAGACTGTCAGCGCCGCCGCCGCCATCAGCGGTGCCAGCATCGATGTCGTGGTGCTGGCCGCCGATCCGGCCGCCGTCGCCGCCGAGGCCGCGAAGATCAGTGGCGTCGCCAAGGTCCTGACCGTGGCCAACGCCGCCAACGCGCAGGCCATCGCCCAGGTGCTGGCGCCGCAGATCGCGCAGCTGGCCAAGGGCTACACCCACGTGTTCGGCCCATCGACCACTTTCGGCAAGGACCTGATGCCGTGCGTGGCCGCGCTGCTGGGCGTCAACCAGGTCTCCGACCTGATGACCGTTGAAGGCAGCCATACCTTCAAGCGCCCGATCTACGCCGGCAACGCGATCATCACCGTTGAAGTCCCGGCCGACCAGATCGTGGTCGCCACCGTGCGTGCCGCCTCGTGGCCGGAAGCCGCCCAGGGCGGCAGCGCCGCCATCGAAGCGGCCAGCGTCGATGCTGCCCTGCCGACCCACACCCGCTTCGTCGGCCTCGCCGCGGGTGCCAGCGACCGCCCGGACCTGCAGAGCGCCAAGCGCGTGGTCTCCGGTGGCCGTGGCGTCGGTTCGGAAGAGAACTTCAAGGTGATCTTCCAGCTGGCCGACAAGCTCGGTGCCGCCGTGGGTGCCTCGCGTGCCGCGGTCGATGCCGGCTACGTGCCCAGCGACCTGCAGGTCGGCCAGACCGGCAAGATCATCGCCCCGGAGCTGTATGTGGCGGTGGGCATCAGCGGTGCGATCCAGCATCTGACCGGCATCAAGGACGCCGGTACGATCGTGGCGATCAACAAGGATCCGGATTCGCCGATCTTTGAAATTGCCGATATCGGCCTGGTGGGGGATCTGTTTGCGATCCTGCCGGAGCTGGAAGCTGCGCTGGGCTGATCCGCTCCGATCGTGCTCCGGATCGTCAGGTCCGGAGCGCGATCACTTGGTAGGTTCCGCGCGCGGAGACCATCTGGCGATCACCTGCATTTGCGCGCACACCGGTATGGCTGTCGACAATGCACCCCGCTCCCAGACGGGTCTTGGGGTAGATCGTCGCGCGCGTCCCCAGGAAGCAACCGTCGCCGATCGATGCATCGCCATTGAGAGCGGCGTAGGGGGAGAGGACGCTGAACTCCCCGACCTGGGCGCCGTGGCCCACGCTGCAATGCACGTTGACCGCCACTCCGCGGCCGAGCACGGCATTGCGATTGATCACGCTGAAGGGGCACACCAGTACACCATCCCCAAACTGCGCATTCGGAGAGATCACCGTGTTGCCCGACACGAACGGGGGAACGTACACCCCCATCTCCCAGAGACGTGACAGGATGAGCCTGCGTCCCTTCACCGAGCCAACCGCAACGACCACAGCTTCGCGTTCTACGGGCCGATAGTCGCCGATTGCCCCAAGGTGGGTCGAACCAAGCTGGGCAGGAATCGGATTTTCCGCACCGTCATCGATGAATCCGGAGATCATCGGCCCGCCACCGCGGGCGTCTGCACTGAGGTAATCGAAGACTTCCAGGCCGAAGCCACCGGCCCCAGCAATCACCACCGAATCGATGGCACGATCATTAAGCAATGGCATCCGTCTTCTCCGTTTGGAACGTACAAATTCGATCAGGCGACCGTGATTTCACGCGTGAACACGGTCATCAGATCAAAACCATCCCAGACATTGCTGAAATCAAGCGCGCTTCCCACCGGAACGAAGCGGTCTACACCGGCCAACGGCGCCTGCCGCACGAAGGAACGCAGCTGGTCCGATGGCATGCCGAGGTAGGAAACCGTTTGAACCTTGCGGGAAAGCAGTGGACGAAGCGCATCCAGATGCGCAATACGAGACTCGAAGAAGAGCCCCGCACCGCAGTGTGCATCGGCATGCAATGCCGGAACCTCAAGCCATAGGCGCGCAACATCGTTGCCGTTTGCCGCCGGAATGCTGACATCGGCCTCGATGGAAAGCACATCCTGCGCGATTCGCTTGTTCACATAGTCGACGTCGCCGAAGGAAACGCCCTTTTCCCGCACCTTCTGTTCCAGTGCGGGCCAGAAGCTGTCCCGCGCCTGATCCACCTGCGCCGGGCTTCCGATCCAGAGAATCAACCGCGGCGACGAACAGGCCATCTGATCGAACCAGTAGGCATCGTTAAAGAACCCATCGATCCAGCGCGCCTTCTGCTCGGGCGAGGCGAAGATCCAGCCGGCCGCATCGAAGAGACCGAGCGAGAACTTGTTTGCAAATGCAATCTCGGTCGCAGTCGGTGGCAAGGGCACCTGACGGATGGCTGCAACTGTCGCATCGCCGCCCCAGATAACACGGGTATCGCAGTGAGCGGACAACAATGCAGTGGTGCGGGCGTTAGCCGCGTAGCGCACCACCAGGCTGCGCCTGGCAATCTCGGCATGCTCGGGACGCGCGCTTACCCGGCCGATGGCAGCAACCAGCAGGTCGGTCTGCACCGATGCCTTCGTCGACAACCTGACGATGTTGCGATTGCCGCACAGGAGCGAAATGAACCACGAGTAGACAAAGATCGTGTCCACGTTGGAAGGCGCGAAATGCAGAACCGTTCCGCGTGCCACCGACAGGTGACCGTCGTGCCGGCGACCATGGGCCTCCTTCAATCGCACGATGCTCGAGCGCCGCATCCAGAACGCCAGCGCGCTCAGCTCGGGATAACTCCGTGCCTCCGGCATGCGGAACAGCTCTGCAGACAGAGCATCGACGAATGCCACCGAGGGCTCGGCGAACGCGGGAAGCGGCGGGGCCTCGGCCAGGACGTCCAGGTCCGGGGCCGTTGCGATAAGGGACTCGTAATTACTCATGGGCGTGTATCAAATGGGTGCGGTTGCGGCATCGGCAGCGTGGGTGTCGCTGCAACCACGCAGTTCCGCGCGCGCCACCCGGCCATGCACGCGGAACGTGCGGCCCAGGCGGCCACACGGACAGTCGTCCACGCCGGTCCACTCGCCGATGTCCTCGGTCAGCAGGCTATGGCCCGGGTAACTGGTAGGCAACACCGACAGCACCTGGATAAGACCTGGAACGTTCGCAGGAAGTGGTTCCCAGGTGCTCGGCGCACGGATCCTCACATCAGCAAAGGCAGGACAGTGCAGTCGGCCGTGCTCGCACTCGACGAAGATCGAACCAACCTGTTCGACCATACCGTAGAAATTGTGCACAGCGCCGATATTGAATCCCTCGGCCAGCGACCGCTTGAACTCTTCATTGCTTACCGCCTCATCTTGCAGTTTCTTCCAGCCACCACTGTGGATGAGTACGGCATCACTGAACCGCGGAACATCACTGCGCCCGTTCAATGCCTGGACAAAGTACTTCCAGACCATGAAGGTAAAGCCGAACAGGAACACGCGCTGGCCGGCATGCCGCTCCAGAAACGCATTCACTGCCTCGAGATTGATCGACATATCGTCGTTCAACGCATAGGTATGGTCACGCCCAAAGTTGGACAGGCCAAGAATGCCAGCGCCACGCGCGGAAAAATTGGCGCGATCCTTCACCACACCGAGGTGATCGATGATGAGCATCGGCAGGCGCGCCTTGCCGAGGAACTGCTGCATGATCAGCACCAGCGCGCGCGTCTGCGCAGCCGCCGTATCGCGATCAAGGATGATCCTAGAGACCGTCTGCGACGTCGTACCCGACGAGGTGAGGACCTTGAAGCGTTGATCGGCCGGTGTCGAGCTGAGCTCGAATTCCTTGAACAGGCGTACGGGCAGGAAAGGAATCTGGTCGACGCTTTGTTCCGAGCCGGGCGCATGCCCGTGGGCCTGCAGCACGCGCGCATAGGGCGCGCAGTGCTCTGCATGATGCACGGTCAAACTGCTCAGCAGTTGCATGAGCAGGACTTCCTTCTCGGCAGCCCCGATGCCATACACAGGCAGGTCGAAGTAATCACGTTGCACGGGCCGCCCCTTGGCCTGCCTCGGCCTGTTGAAGAAGATCTGCATACAGAATCTTGCCCGACGAGGACAGTGGAAGGGCGTCGACCGGCAGCACCCTCACCGCGATTGGATTCAGCTTGTAGCGCGCCGCGATGTCCTGCCTCAGGCGCTCGCAGGCATCATCCTCGGGCCGGACCAGGACCGCGACAACAAGGTCGTCGCGTCCGGTCATGACCACATCCCAGCCACCGGCTCGCAGCGTGGACTCCATCTCGTCCAGGCCGAAGCGGTTGCCGAATACCTTGATCATCCGCTTCAAGCGGCCAACCACGTAGTAGTACCCGTCGGCATCAAAACGCGCCAGGTCACCCGTCCTTAGCACACCCTGCTGAATGTCGCCCAACGCCAGATCGCCAGCACCCTCGGCGTACCCCAGCATCACATTCGCGCCGCGATAGAGCAGCTCGCCCACCTCACCGGCCCGCTCGATGACCTGCCCCTGCTCGTCCACCAACGACAGCATTCCGCCGGGAATGGCAACACCAACCGACCCGATCTTGCTGGCCAGCACGTCATGGGGGACATATGCAATCCGGGCCGTGGCCTCGGTCTGGCCGTACATCACGAAGAAACGCTGGCCGCGCTGCTCGGCTAAGTTGTGGAACCACTCGATGGTCGACTCGGCCAAGCGGCCTCCGGCCTGCGTCATGGTCTGCAGCGAAGGCAGCGACATGCGCTCGAAGCGGAACTGCTTCAGCATCTCGTAATGAGTCGGAACACCGGAGAGGCTCGTCGCCTCGTGCTGCCGGAAGAAATCCCAGAAAGTCCTGGAAACCACGGACTCGGCAGTCAGCAGCAACGTCGCACCGGCCGACAGGTGGCTGTTGACCACCGACAGACCGTAGGAGTAATGCATGGGCAGCGAGGTGATGGCACGCTGCGCGCCATCGATCGCAAGATACTCCTGGATCGCCCGGGCGTTGGCCTGCAGGTTTCCTGCAGAGAGACGCACCAGCTTCGACGATCCTGTACTGCCCGATGTCGGCAGCAGAACCGCCAGTTCAGCAGAAACAGCTGCCGCGCGCCTGCCGGTTGCATGCCACTGCCCGTCGGGATGGCGCACGTGGCTAATGCTGTAATGATCAATGACCTGCTCGCGCAGTGTGTCGTTCAACGAGGCATCCAGCAGCAATACGGGCTGCCCAGCACGCAGGGCGCCCAGATAGGCCAGCAGGTTGTCCAGCGTATTGGCGCATTCGAGGGCGATGACGCCCCAAGCCGGATCGACAGCAGCCCACGCGGCGTCCGCGCGCGCGGCCAGTTCGCGGTATGCCAGTGACTCTCCGCCGGGAAGGATCACGGCAATCTGGTCGCCGTGCTGCTCCAGTACGCGGGCGAACATCAGATCAGCATCCCACCGTCGACCCCGATCACCTGACCGGTCACGTAGGACGCCAGTTCCGATCCGAGGAAGACTGCCACGTTGGCCACTTCTGCCGGCGCACCCACCCGGTCCATGGCGATGGATGCAACGCGTTCGGCATATTTCTCCGAACCGATGGAGCGCGCCATATCCGTGTCGATGAATCCTGGCGCGATCGCATTGACGCGGATGTTGTTCGGCGCGAGCTCCTTGGAGAGCGACAGGGTGATGCCGACCACGGCCGCTTTGCTGCCACCGTAGACCGCCTGGCCAACGTTGCCGTTCACGCCAATGATGGATGCAAGATTGATGATCGAGCCACCACCGTTGCGTGCCATCAGTCGGCTCGCATACTGGGCACAGTACAGGACGCCATAGGTGTTGACCGAGAATACCTGCTGGATCTGCTCGGGCGTGACCATGCCGATAAGGGCATCCTGCAGGACGCCCGCGTTCGAAACGAGCACGTCCAGCCGGCGGTGCTGCTTGAACACGGACTGGAAGGCATCACGCACGGAAACCGGATCGGTTACGTCAAGCGGAACGGCCTCCAGCCGTGCCTCAGGCATGCTCGTGCGCACGCTGTCGAGTAGTGGCTGCAGAGCGGCGGTGTCCCGGGCAGTCGCCACAACGTGTGCGCCCTGCTGAAGGTAGGCACGAACCGTCGCCTCCCCGATGCCGCGGGATGCCCCCGTGATAAGGGCGACCTTTCCTTCCAGCAAACCGGCCATATCAGAACTCGACGCCGTGCTTCGCCAGGATTTCCTTGGCCTTGGCGACCGAGCTCATATCAATGATGTCATCAGTGTCGAACATGACATCGAACTCATTCTCAAGCTGAGAAACCAGTAGCATGTGGGCAATCGAATCCCATTCCGGAATGCTGTTGTAAAGCAGCCCATCGACCACGCGGGAAGCGTCGATGTTCAGGGCGGCCGAATAGACCGATACCAGTCGCTCGTCGTTGTTACTCATCAGTGTTGCTCCAGCTCATTCTTGGAAATGGCAGCCTTTTCAGCTGTATCTTCTCTGACGATATACATCGGCTTGGCACGGATCTCGTCGAGAATCCGCCACAGGTATTCGCCGATGACACCCAACATCAACATGATCATGCCGCCCACCACCAGGATCGCCACCATGATCGGCGCCCAGCCCGAGAACGGCGTTAGGTCGAACAGGCGCGAAACCGCGATCACGACGGCATAGCAAAGCCCCAACATGGCCGCCACGGTGCCGGACAAGGACATGAGACGGATCGGAAGGTAGGAGCCGTCGATGATGAAATCGAAGGCCAGTTTGAGCTTCTTGCTGAAGTTGTACTGCGACTTGCCGATCTCGCGCTTGCGCCTCACGTACGGAATGTAGGCGGTCGGGAAGCCGGCCCAGAGCACGTCCCCCTGGAAGAATCGATGGCGCCCCTTCATGCTCATGAAGAGCGTCAGTGCACGGCGGCTCATCAGGGTGAAATCGAACCCGCCCGCCGGCATGTTCGGGTTGGACATGCGCAGGATGCCGTAGACAATGCGGGAAAACATCGAGGAAGTGAAGTTGTCCTCGCGGTCCGCACGATGCGCGATGACCACTTCATTGCCCTGTTCCCACTTGCGGATCATCTCGGCTGTCAACTCGACCGGATCCTGCATGTCTGCGGACATATTGATGACCGCGTCGCCGCTGGCGGCGTCGAAGCCGGCCAACGTAGCTGACAGCTGGCCGAAGTTACGGGTGAAGGAGATTGATCGCACGCGCGGATCCTGCGCACTGACACGCAGCATCTCTGCATGGGAGCCATCCTTGGAGCCATCATTCACGAACACGATCTCATAGTCGTGTTCGGGCAGGGTGGTGGTGAACAGGTCGCGGATCGCAGCCCAGGTCAGCTCGATTGAACCTTCATTGTGATAGACCGGAATGACGTAGCTGATCGTGCTCACTGGACGACTCCGGCGGTCTCGGTGGAAATCACCCGTGCGAGCGAATCCACCACGGTGCCGATCTCCTCGTCAGTGATACCGGCGAAGAACGGCAGACCGAGGATGCGGTCGCCGATGGCAGCGGTAACATCCAGCGAGCCCGAGCGGTCGAAATGGGCCAGCACGCCATGCGCGTGCAACGGCGGGCAGTACCACCGCCGGGTATCGATACCCTGCTCCCGCAATGTGCCACCGATGGCCAGCGCGTCAACACCATCAGGCAGGAGTACCGGAAGCAGCGGATAGATACCATCGGGATCCTTTTCCTGCAGCCCCACGCTCGGGCACGCCTGCTGCAGCGTACGCAGGTAGCGGGCATGCAGCTCGCGCCGCTGCTCGACGATGTCGGGCCACTCGTCCAGTGCCGCCAACCCGACTGCAGCATGATACTCGCTGAGCTTGCCGTTGGTCCCCAATCCGATCAGCTCGCCGCGGGCAGCGTCGATGCCGAAGTTAGCCAACTGACGGATGCGCCGGATGCGCTCGGCATTAAACGACACGATCAATCCGCCCTCACCGCTGCCGATGGACTTCGTCGCGTGGAAGCTGAACACAACGTCCGTCGTGCGGCCAATCGGCTGGTTGCCGAAGGCACCTGCCGCGTCGATCAGCACCGGGATACCGGTCTTTGCGCTGAAGTCGTCCCAGGCGGTGACATCGTGCTGCTTGCCAAATGTACTGACCGGCATCACCAGGTCAAAGGTCTCACCCCGCGCCAGCGCCTCTTCGGCAATGGCCGGAGTCAGACACCAGCCGGAAGGGTCGATGTCGCTGAACAGAGGGGTCGCCCCCACCCTGACAATCGCCGTGGCGGTGGCGACGAAGGTGAGCGAAGGCAACAGCACCCGCGCACCCGCACGCAAGGCAAGCGCCTGGATGGCCAGCTCGAGGCCGACGGTGCAGTTGGAGACCGTCGTCAGATGGGCCGGCTCAAGCCCCTGGCCGAGTTCGGTGGCCAGGCGCTGCTCGAACTCGGCGTTCAAAGGGCCGTAATTGGTGTAAATCCGATTCTGGTCAATCTTTTGGAGATACGGATACAACTTGTCCGCAGACGGCATCCTCGGAATCAACAACGGAATACGACGCATCGGGTCACCGGGAAAAAGAGAAATACTTGTGAGCAAAATAGCTTGCGACAGTCGAAACCATCACGAACACTCCCTGGACGACGCGCGGGTCACCTTCAGAGAGCCTTATGCAGATCGGCAGTGCTACCACATTGATTGCGAAGATCGTGGAGTTGGCCAGCAGGAACCGGCCAAACTCGCCTACCCACGGCGCCCGTGAACGGAACACGAACACCCGCTGATTAACGAAAGCAATGGGAAGTGCGACCAGATAGGCGGCGACAAGAATGGCGACCGGGCCTGCCCAGGGATCCATGACTGCGAATGTCAGCAAGAAGCAGGCATAGCCGATCACGGTATTGCCCCCGCCCACGATCAGGAATCGCAGCTTCTCGGATTTGAGGAGGCGAACAACCTTCTCCTGCTCCACTTTCCACACCACTTGTGCTCCCAAGCCTCGGATCGGTTGTCGCGCCCGCCCAAGACGCAGGGCATTGGCTTTGTAATCTTAACATATCCCCCTTGGGAGCCGATCAAGGATTGGCCACGCCGATGTTGCGCAGCAGCACCTTACCCGAGTGGTCGTCAGGGAGCGTTGCATAGACATAGGCATGGGTCGCGCCGCTGGGGGCAATGGCCAACAGGGGATAAGAATGGGGCACGAGACCCACGTCCACCACTTCGATCTGGGTCGAAATGAACCCGCCGTCCGCGCCATGCCAGTTGATCTGCAGGCGCATCCTGCCGGGCTGCCCATCTGCAGACTGGGCGGTGTACAGGACAACGTGGCGGTCAAGTTCCCCAACCGCCTGCCGACGGGTCATTTCCGACAACCCGCGCAGTTCCAGTCCCTCGCTGCTTACCTGTTCATCCGGAATGCCCACCCATTCCGGCCACTCCCTGCCCTCACCCAGCTGATGGGTCGGAGCTGGCAACGCCGTAGGATCTATCAGACGCTTGGCCTGTTCAGCGGATATCACGCTAAATCCAGGACGGCCGCGCAGATTGGGCTCACCCACCACAAGACCATAGCTGAATTCCTTGACATTACCCTTGCTGAACTCGGCACGCGGATAGAGGCAATGCCCCTTCGGCAGGTTCAGGCGGCAATAGACTTTGCCATCTTCACCGAGCACCCAGCTGATGTCCGGCTCGGGCCCGGCTACAACTACACCGTCTCCAGCCTGGCGCAGGGTACTCAGCGAATCACTGATGGACACGGCCAGACGCGCGCCAGTGATGCTGGCAATCGACCACATACTGCCGAAGAACAGGTAGAACAACTGGGTGACGGCCAGTACCGACAGGATGATGATCTGCGCCCGGTGCCGATAGCCGGCAAAGACAAACAACAGCAGGAACGCCATGGCCGGGTACATCCATCGGGCCTCCTGTCGCGCTGAACCGGGCAGGCTCGCAATCGCAATCAGGCCGACAATGGCGGCCAGGAAGGCCAGCATCGGCATAAGATAGGTCGTCGAACGCCACTGCGGGCGCAGCCACGGCAGGCACCAGGCCAACAGGGAGACTGCGGCCAGCGGCACGAAGAGATAGAGGTAGCGGGGCGCCGCATGGTTGAACATGCCAACGAAGTACTGTGGGCCGTGATTGCCACCTAGGAAAAGGTTGACCAGGTAGGTGGCCGACACTTTCACTGTGTCCAGCGATACGTTGACAGTCTGTCCGGAGGTACCCATCGCCACCGGCTGGTTGGACAGCACTTTCACGGCAACGATGTACAGGCCGAGCGGAACAACAGCAGTGACCACGGCGAATACCAGGGGCCGGACGCCGACGGACCTGCGCATGGGCCACCAGCGCAGCACCGCCACGCCGGACAGGCCCAGCAGTGCCAATGCGTAACGCTCATGGGTGAACACCGCCATGATGAAGAGCAGCAGCGCCAGTGCCAGGCAGGAAGCGCGCTGGTGCTGCAGGAACACCAGTCCGGGCATGGACACGGCAACACCGGCCAGCAGGAACAGAAGACTGAGCGCCTCGACGGTTCCCGAAACGTAGTCGAAGTACAGCATGATGTTGAAACGACACGCTACCATCATCGCCGCAGCCAACAGGGCAGCGCTTCGGCGAGCATTGAAATGCACCCGCGCGATCCCGTAGACCAGCGCGGCACATCCTGCCAATGCCGCACAATTGACCAGCATGGTCATCCAGCGCGGAAGATCCTGGGATACGATGACCGCCCAGATGAAGTTCATGACGATGCGTGGCTTGTAGCTGTTCAGCCCGGTGAAAACCCCCAACAGGGCGTTGCCGCTGTGTTCCCCGAAGTTGAAGGAGAACATCTCATCGCCGAAGTAATAGGGATGATAGAAGTAGATGGACAGCGCGAACGTCATCGCTGCGATGGCCGCTAGGTCCACCAGGCGCACCACCGGCTTTACAGCCAGGATCTTGTTAAACATCGACACACTGCTCCATTGATTCAAACCGCCCCAAGGCCTCGCTTCCTGTACGCCGCGACCACGCTGCCCGCGATCCGGCAGGATCCGTGGTAACAGCAGGCACGTACATGGCCATTCCACCGCGATGCCATAAGCAACTGGACCGAGATAGTAGCAGTGCGACACACTTCGGGTCGCGCGTCCCGGGGCTGATCTTGAGATAGCGCCGCAGAAGGGGCCGAACGGACTAGATGTATGCCCTAGCGCTCTCCCGGGCCAAGATGTGCATGACCGTTCCCATGTCCTCATCGGTCAGAAGATCGACGTTGGCCTGCGGCGCCGACCAGATGCGATCAGCCAGCGGAACCTGCTGCCGTGGGTCGTCGGAAAGGACTTCGACCACGAAAGCCCAGCTCTTGCCCTGCAGCGGGAGCACGCGGAAGCCTAGAGGCTCGAACAGCCGGCGCGCAGCGCTTTCCGACCAGCAGGTGATATGCCCCCGGTGGAACGGGTCAAGGTAGCCTGGATCCTCGGTCCGTACATACTCGGTCAGTCCGGTGTTGAACAGAAACAGGGCCCCTGGAGCGGCGACCTTGCGTAGGGACCTCGCCAACGACCTCGCCATCGACGGGGTCAGATGTTCAACGACTTCCACGCAGATACCACATTCGAACGTCATCCCGATGTCGGCCAGATCGCCGCACCTGTAATTCGCGTGACTGGAGCGGTACGCCGGCTCGGGTGGAAACTTCTCTACGCCGTAGAAGCAATGCGAACTCTTCGGCAGGTAGCGCTGCACCGCATCGAGCAGAAAGCCCGGGCCCGTGCCGATATCGATGAAGCGCTGGACGGGAATGGAGCAGTAGAGCAACGCCTCCCCCAGCCTTGCCAACGACGACCCGAAAGACCGATCACGTGCCGACTGCAGCTCGGAGCGCCAGTAGTCCTCGTCGTATTCCCGGGGAGATTCGCCAGCATCGATCGATGCTATCAGCGCCGGATCGGCGAATATGAAATCGCAGATGCCACATTCAAGATACTGCACGCCATCAACCACCCTGAAGGCAGTGGCCGGCTCATTGCACAGCAGACAGTTACCCGTCGACGACACAGATCTGAAGCGCGCCACAGCCCTCTCCCGGAAGGATGGAGAGGGCATCCTAGCAGCACAGGATTGCTACGGCATCCTGCGGACTTTGGATAACCGGCTACAGTTTACGCTGCACCGCAGCGAGATCAGGCACCGTGATGACATGCTGCGGCGCAGCACCCTTGCCGAGGTCGCCTGCGATCAGGAACAGCTTCCCAATGCCTGCAGCCGCCCCCGCCTGCATATCCGAGATCTTGTCGCCAACGAATACCGCCTGCGCCGGATCAATCGAAAACTCCTCGATCGCCTTCAGCAGCATTCCAGGTTCGGGCTTTCGGCACAGGCATTCAATCTTGAATTCACCCTGGCCAGCCTGCGGATGATGCGGGCAGAACCACGTGCCCAGCAGCGGCGCGCCGGCCTGCCGCAACTGCTCGTGCTGCCAGTGCGTATAGTCGGTGAAGTCATCGACGCTGTAGAACCCACGTGCGATGCCGGCCTGGTTGGTCACCACCACAACCTGGTAGCCCAAACGCGCAGCATGGGCCAGCAGCGGCAGGATACCGGCGACCCACTCGGTACGCTCCGCGGTATGCACATAGCCGTGGTTGACGTTGATCACACCGTCCCGATCGAGGAACAGCACTGGGGTGCCAGGCCGCCGTGCGATCGGCCCGGCAACGAAGCCCGGCACGTTTGGCAGCACCGTCACTCGGCTGCTCCAAACAACGTCTGCGCCCGGTGGAAATCCTCCGGCACGCCGATGTCGATGAACGCAGCGGTCTCCACCAGCGCGCCGACCCGCCCAGCGGCAACGGCCGGTTCCAGCACCTGCTTTTCGAACGAGAAGGAGACTTCGTCCGGCAAGCTGTCCAGCACCCGGGCGCTGAGGAAGTAGCTGCCAGCGTTGATCAGGCCGGCACCACCTGGGCGCTTCTCATGGAAGCGCAGCACCCTGCCCTGCTCGACATCCACCGTGCCATAACGCGAGACATCATCCACCCGCGCAAGCGCGATCGACATCGGCAAGCCCTGTGCAGCCGCTTCCAGCGCAGCCGGCGTGTACTCGAGGTAGGTGTCGCCGTTGCAGACGTGCAGCCCCTCACCCTGCGCCAGCCGTGCCGCGGCGGCGATCGCGCCGCCGGTGCCAAGCGGGGTCTCTTCGCGCGAATACACCACGTCCATGCCGGCCCAGCGTACGCCGATGGTCTGCTCCACCACATCGCCCAGGTAGCCGGTCGCCAGGATCGCGCGACGCATGCCGGCGGCCGCATAGCGATCCAACAGATAGGCCAGGAACGGGCGTCCGGCCACCGGGGCCAGGGGCTTGGGCAGGTCGGGCACTTCGCTTCGCAGCCGGGTGCCGAAGCCGCCGGCCAGGATCAGGATCTCGTCGGCAGCCATGTCAGCGGGGAAACATCTCGCTTTCGATCAACGCGCACAGCAGGTGACCGATGAACTCGTGGCCTTCCTGGATGCGCGGCGTTTCGTTGGATGGCACGCGGAAACAGATATCGCAGCGATCCTTCATGTCGCCGCCATGTTCGCCAGTGAAGCCGATCACGCGCACGCCCTTGGCTTCGCAGGCTTCCAGCGCACGCATGATGTTCTTCGAACGGCCGGAGGTCGAAATCGCCACGAACACATCGCCTTCCTGGCCAAGTGCTTCGATCTGGCGAGCGAAAGTGTAGTCGTAGCCGTAGTCGTTGCCGATGGCGGTCAGGATCGAGGTGTCGGTGGTCAGCGCGATCGCCGGCAGGCCCGGACGGTCGTAGTAGAAACGGCTGACCAGTTCACCTGCCCAGTGCTGCGCATCAGCGGCACTGCCACCGTTACCGGCGAAGAGAATCTTGCGACCGGCCTTCAGCGCGTCCACGCACAGCGCCACTGCCTGCTCGATCTGCGACGCCAGCGCCGCATCGGCCGACATGCGCTGGAAGTTCTCGAGAGTCTTGCCGAACTCGGCCTTGATGAAGTCGTTCATCCGATTTTCCATGCCGTTGCACCTTGGTGGGTGAAGTGTGTATCAAAAACGGTGCCGCCAGCGCCCGCGAGCGCGCGCACCAGGTCGATCCGATGTGCCGGATCGCAGAGGAACATCATGAAGCCACCACCGCCGGCGCCGGAGACCTTGGTCGCGCGCGCGCCGTGGCGCATCGCCAGCGCTTCGATCTCATCGATCATCGGGTTGGAGATGCTGCTGGCGCTCAGCTTCTTGGCTTCCCAGCCAGACTGCATTACCTGCGCCAGCCGCTCGAAATCGCCACGCAACAGCGCTTCCTTCATCTGGCTTGCTTCGACCTTCAGCCGATGCATCGCATCGAGCGAACTGGCCTTGCCTTCCTTGATGTTGCGCGACTGCTCGTCGATGATCTTAGCCGATGCGCGCGACACGCCGGTGAAGTACAGCACCAGCCCTGCCTCAAGCTCGGACCAGATCCAGTCCTTGATCCGCAGCGGGTTCACGATCACCCGGTCGGCATCGTAGAACTCCATGAAATTGAAGCCACCGAAGGCGGCCGCGTATTGGTCTTGCTTGCCACCCGACAGTTGCAGGTCGACACGCTCGATCCGGTAGGCAAGCTGAGCGATTTCATATTCGCCCAATGGCAGCGCGAAATACTCCGCAAACGCAGTGACCAAGGCTACGACCATCGTCGAAGACGAACCCAGACCGGAGCCCGGAGGGGCATCGGAATGCGCGCGGACGCGGATCGCCGGGCGCTGATCCTCAAGATAGTCGCTGCAGATGCGCAGATAAACACCCTTCATCAACTGCAACGGTCCCGGATCGGCGACAACAGAATCCGGATCCAGACGCTCGCAAGCACTGGCGTCCTGCGCGTGGAATTCCACTTTCCCATCCGGTGAAGCGTCCAAGGTCGCGTAGGCGAACTTGTCGATGGTGACGTTCATGACGAATCCGCCGTATTGGTCGCAGAACGGCGATACATCAGTGCCGCCACCAGCAAGGCCAAGGCGCAGCGGCGCGCGCGATCGGACGATCATCCCTTCTTCTCCGTATCAAATGCTGATTCCAAGGCCTTTCCCAACGCCTCGCGCGAGAAGCGCGCGCGGCAGTATGCAGCGGCAGACTGTGACCGCTCGCGCCAGACGATGTCGTCGTCGAGCAGGGCCACCAGAGACGCCGCAAGCGAGGCCGGATCATTGGAGATGTCGGCGACAGCCTCCAAGCCGTTCAACCCCTGCGCTCCGACCTCCGTGGTGACCAAGGGAAGGCCCTGCTGCATCGCTTCAACAACCTTGCCCTTCACCCCTGCGCCAACGCGCAGAGGTACTACGGCGACACGAGCGGCGGCATAGCGCCGGACCAGCTCCTCGTCCGAAACGAAACCGGTTACTTCCACATGCGGTCCTGCAAGAGCGCGCACAGCATCAGTGGGATTCGATCCCACCAGGGAGACCTTCACGCCGGGATGCCGATCCCAGACGAGTGGCATGATCGATTCAACCAGCCACTGGGCGGCGTCAACGTTGGGACCGTGGGCGAAGCCGGCGACGAACAGAATGCCAGCACGCAATGCCGGCTCCGCCGTTTCGTTGAACTCGTCAAACGCATACGGCAGGATCGCTTGGACGTCAACGTCCGGAGCCAACTCTCGGACAGCATCTGCCTCCTCCTCCGAGGGATAGAGGACGCGATCGACCGCAGCCCAGATCCGGCGCTCCAGCTGCTCCATCTTTCGCGCGTCCGAGTCACTCGACCCAGCGCGCTGCGCTTCCATTTCCATGCGGCGGAAATGCAGATCGTGTCCGTAATAGACCGCGCGCACGTTCGGCATGCGCTGCACTGCGTCGATATAGTGCTCGGAAATGTGCGGTCGTGACAGCATCACCGTGCGCACATGCGGGTTCTCCTGCAGGTAGCGTGCAAAGCCACCCACCCATTGCCCGCCGTACATGACCTCCACACCACGAGCCTGCAGCGGCGGCGTGTAATCCGGGTCGTAGTAAAGATTGTCGGGCCAGAACTTGACGACGCATCCACGCGCAAGCAGCGCATCAATGAATGCGATCATCGTCCGCGAGCCGGCATCTCGATCGGGTTGCGGCACGTAATGATCCACGATCAGCACCGTCTCCTTTTTCCAGGCACGGTCTCGGGCGAGCACCACGTGCTCACCGTTGGGTTCGTGCAATGCCAGGTCGTCCTGCCAGCGCTCGCGGAGTTTCTTCTGATTGGCCACCTGGTAGGCCTTGATCCCGCTACCGGTATCGGTGCCGTGGGAAATGCCCTCGTAATGCACCACTTCCGAGGTCGGGCAGTAGTAGAGCTGGTAGCCGGCCTTGCGCACGCGGAATGCCAGGTCCGAATCCTCGCAGTACGCCGGCACGAACTCAGGATCGAAACCACCCAGTTCACGCAGCAGAGCACTGGGAATGAGCAGGCTTGCACCGCTGCAGTAATCCGCTGGGCGCAGATAGTTGTATTGGCTTGCCGCCGGGTTATCGAGGCGGCCGTAGTTCCAGGCCGAGCCATCGCGCCAGATGATGCCACCTGCTTCCTGCAGACGGCCGTCGGGGTAGACCAGTTTGGAACCGACCATGCCGCAGTCCGGCATACGCTGGAATACGTCCAGCATCTGATCCATCCAGCCCGGACGTACTTCGGTGTCGTTGTTAAGGAAATAGGTATATCGGCCGCGCGCCAGTTCCAATGCCTGGTTGCAGGACAGCAGGAAGCCGAGATTCTTCGGGTTGTGGTGGAAGCGCAGGCCCGGCACCGGCACCAGCTTCTCGATCTCCTGATCGCCGGAAGCATCCTCCAGGACAAGCACCTCGTAGGTCGCCCGCGGCGGATTGTCAGCGATCGAACGCAGGCATGCCAGCGTGTGCGGCAGATTCCCATAGGTCGGAATCACGATGCTCACGTCAGGTGACTCGAACACTGGGAAAGACAACGCCTTGAGGATCTCGTCGGCATCTTCAATCACGGCCGGGAGCGCCAAGTCTTCCGGGGGCTGGACCTGCACCCTGTCATGTCGAAGCAGCCAGTTGCGTACCGGGCGCGCCAATGGAGCAAGCGCCGGATGGCGAGCGAGACCGCTCGCCCGCAGCGTGTTCATGATGGCAGGAACGTCACCGCGCACAAGACGCGAAACAAAGCGAAGTGGCCGAGTGATTCTCCACGACTTGGATTCAAGCACTTTTGCGAGGGATTCGTTCAGGCTGACCAGCTGCTGGTCGTAGTCCGCAATGACACGCTGGATCTCCAAAGATGAGGGCGCGCCCTGCGTAGAAGCTCCAATCAGACCAGCGCGAAGTTGCAGTTCACGACTTCGGGAGGATCGCACCGCCATCGCTTCATGTGCCTCCTCCAGTAGCCTGTGCAGTTCCGCAGCCTTCACCTCTGCCTGATGACGGACATCCGAGAGACGTTCAATCGCCTCATCCTTCTCCTTCTCCAACGCACTCAGCTGCTCCTCAAGCTCAACCTGCCGCTGCTCGAACTCGACCTGCCGCTTCTCAAACTCGACCTGCTGCTCGACCAATCGCTGGTTCTCACTGCTGAGCTGTTCGATCTGCGAGCGCAGCAAACCATGTTGGTTACGCCCCCCAGTCTCCTGGACAATCTGATCCAGTTCGAGCGCCCAACGCGTGCGGTCGTCGAACTCCCCTTCCAGACGTTGGTAATCTGCACGTGATTTCTGCAGCTCCCCTTCAAGCGAACGGGCCCATGCGATGACCTCTTCGCGCTCACCGTCCAATCCTTGCGCCCAGCGTGCAATGTCATGCTGGCGGGCGTAGAGGTCTTCAGCCTCGGTGTAAAGGATGGATGCGGGAAGTTCCGGCAGCAACGAGGCATCGGCGGCGGCCACCACAACGAAGTACACCGCATCCGGGATATTGGCTGCACGCAGTTCAACAGCCTCCCCGGTGTCCGTCAGCGCCTGATAGCTGTCTTGGCGGGAAACGCCATCTAGCGGGGTGATGGTCGAGCAGACCGCCATCCGATGGCCGCTCAGGCGCGATGCGGGAAAGTGCCGGGACACCAGTGACTGGAATTCTGCGAGATAGAGCTCCTTGACGTGGAAATCGTTGTGATATCCCGCACGATCAGAGTAGACCTCCTTGTTCGGGGAAGACATCACAAGAATGCCGTCTGGGCGCAGTACGCGGCGGATTTCCGCCATCATCTCTTCCTGCTCGAGCAGGTGTTCGATGGTTTCGAAGGAAACAACCACGTCCACGCTGTCATCGCCAAGCGGAATCGATGCAGCCGAGCCTTCCATATAGCTGAGGTTACTGCCATTCGCGTAACGTGCAGATGCATGGCTGATGGCTTCAGCGGATATATCAACACCAATCACCGACCGCGCGCGCGACGCAAGCATAGCGCTGCCGTACCCCTCACCGCTGGCGACATCCAGCACGTCTTTTCCACTGACCAGAGGCAGGCACCAAGCATAACGGTGGAGATGCTCCTGCCTGATCACGCCCTGTTCGGTAGGCACGAAACGCTCACCGGTAAACTCGATCATCACGACTCCTTGGAAACTTCAATGGCCAGCATCGGCAGTCCGACCAGGCCAAAGCGCATCGTTTCATCCATCGCGCGGAACTCGAGCGCATCATGGATCCAGTGCTGCTGGGTATGGTCATGCTGATCGCCTGAAGCAACGGCAGCGTCGACCATGTAAGAACCGGAGGGCATGATTGGCATGCGGAACAGGAATGAGCCAACCACCACATCACCCGGCTGACCTCCAACCGGCGCCTCCTTGCAGGCGAAATAGCTGTTGTCGCCGAACAGCCGCTGCCCCAGCCGGTCCTTGACGTAGAAGCCAATGATCAGGCTGTCCAGCGCCTGCTCCAGGGATACGCGGATCTGGAGCCGGACCAACTCGCCTCCCTCTAGCATCAGCAGGGGATTGCCGTCCGAATCAAGCATTCGCACGTCGATGATCCGTGCACCCTGAGCACCGAATTCCTGCCCCACATTTTCAGGATCGAACTCGAACAGTGCGATGCGGTTACGCACACCCTCTTCAAGCAGCGCCTGTTGGCGGAAGTCCGCCGCGCTTGCGTCAGCGCGGCGCGGCGCCTTGCGCGTCACCACGACCTCTTCATTGCCCACTTCACGCCGCCCCACCACGTGCTGCTCGGTCATGTAGGCTTCGACCACCTCCTGCGAGGTGCCGGACAGGCGCATGCGGCCGTTCTGCAACCACACGGCGTTCTCGCACAGGTTGGTGACGGCAGCCGCATCATGGCTGACAAACAACAGCGTGCCGGTCTTCTGGAACTCCCGCAGGAAGCGCATGCACTTCTGGGAGAAAAAGGCATCACCGACTGCCAGTGCTTCGTCAATGATCAAGATGTCAGCGTCAACATGGGCGATCACCGCAAAGGCCAGACGCACCGACATGCCGCTGGAGTAGCTGCGCACCGGCTGATCAATGAACTCACCGATGTCGGCGAAGGCCAGGATGCTCTCCAGGCGCTGGTCGATCTGCGCACGGGTGAGGCCAAGGATGGTGGCGTTGAGATAGACGTTCTCGCGGCCGGTGAACTCGGGGTTGAAGCCACTGCCCAGTTCGAGCAGCGCGGCCACGCGCCCCTTCACGGTGATGTTGCCCTCGGTGGGATTGAGGGTGCCGGCGATCATCTGGAGGAGGGTCGATTTGCCCGAGCCGTTGCGGCCGACAATGCCCACTGTCTGGCCACGACGGATCGAGAAGCTCACGTCACGCAGCGCCCAGAAATCCTTGTAGAAGGACTTGCGCTTGCCAGCCAGCGCCTGCCACAAGCGGTGCGAAGGACGTTCGTACATGTGGTACGACTTGCCGACCCCTTTGACCTCGATGACGGTCTCGGCCACGGCGACTTCAGAGGACATCGGCAAACCCCACGCGCAGCTTGTTGAACAGGCGATGGCCAATGACGGCCACCACGCAGGCGATGAGGGTGTACAGACCCAGCCCAGCCCAATCTGGCAGGCGGCCCCAGATCACCACTTCGCGCACCTGGTTGATGATGAAGGTCAGCGGATTGAGTTCGAACACGATGCGGTAGCTGGCCGGCACCGACTCAACCGGAATGATCGCCGAGGACAGGAACAGCATCGCAGCTGCGATGACGCCGGCGATCTGCCCGATGTCGCGCAGGTACACACCCAGTGCCGAGGTAATCCAACCAATGCCGACCGTCAGGATCACCAGCGGCAACACCACAACCGGCAACAGCACCGCGGTGGGATGGATGCTGCCCTTGACGCACAGGTACAGCAGCAGCAGCACGACCATGTTCATCAGCAGATGGAACAACGCCGACAGCGTCATGCTCCACACCAGGATATCCAGCGGGAACACCACGCGCTTGACGTAGCTGGTGTTGCTGACGATCAACTGCGGCGCACGGGTAAAGCACTCAGCGAAGAAGCCATGCACGGTAAGGCCCGCGAACAGGATCAACGCGAAATCGGTGGTGGACCCGGTCGATCCGGGCCAGCGTCCCTTCATGATGAAGCCAAAGGCCATGGTGTAGACCAGCAGCATCAGGAACGGGCTGATCAGCGACCACAGCAGTCCGAAGCTGGCACCGCGATAACGCCCAAGGACTTCACGCTGGGTCAGTTCGAAGGTAAGCGAACGATGCTTCCCGAAGACCGAGAGAATGCTCATGCTCAGCGGTTCCCGCCCAGCGCCCTTTCCAGATCCACCTGCAGATCCCCCAGCTCCTCCACACCCACGCTCAGCCGCACCAGCGCATCACTGATCCCCAGCTGCTCCCGACGCGCCACGGGAATCGAAGCATGCGTCATCACCGCCGGATGGTTCACCAGGCTTTCCACGCCGCCCAGCGACTCGGCCAGGGTGAACAGCTCGGTCTTCTCGCAGAAGCGCTTGGCCGCCTCGAACCCGCCCTTCAGCACGATCGAGACGATGCCACCGAAGCCGGCCATCTGCTTGCCGGCCAGCTCATGCTGCGGGTGCGAGGGCAGGCCCGGGTAGATCACTTTTTCCACAGCCGGGTGCTTTTCCAGCCACTGCGCCAGCGCCAGCGCGTTGGCGCAGTGTGCCTTCATCCGCAGCGGCAGGGTCTTCAGGCCGCGCAGGGCCAGGAAGCTGTCGAACGGCCCCTGCACACCACCTACCGAGTTCTGCAGGAACGCCATCTGCTCGGCCAGGTCGGCATCATCGCCGACCACGACCATGCCGCCGACCATGTCCGAGTGACCGTTGAGGTACTTGGTGGCCGAATGCAGGACCAGGTCCGCGCCCAGCTCCAGCGGGCGCTGCAGCATCGGCGAGGCAAAGGTGTTGTCGACCACCACGATCAGGCCGTGGCGCTTGGCAATGGCGGCCACCGCAGCGATGTCGACGATCTTCAGCATCGGGTTGGTCGGGGTCTCGATCCACACCATCTTCGTCTTCGGCGTGATGGCAGCTTCAAATGCCGCCAGATCGGTCAGGTCGACGAAGCTGAAGTCCAGCCCGGCGGTGCGGCGGCGCACGCGCTCGAACAGGCGGAAGCTGCCGCCGTAGATATCGTCCATCGCCACCACGTGGCTGCCGGCGTCCAGCAGCTCGATCACGGTCGAGCTGGCCGCCATGCCGGAAGCAAAGGCGAAGCCGCGGGTACCGCCTTCCAGCGAGGCCACGCAGCGCTCATAGGCGAAGCGGGTCGGGTTGTGGGTACGCGAGTACTCGAAGCCCTGGTGCTCGCCCGGGCTGGACTGGGCATAGGTCGAGGTGGCGTAGATCGGCGGCATCACCGCACCGGTGCTGGGATCGGGCGACTGGCCACCGTGGATGGCCAGCGTGGCCAGGGCCAGCGCGCGGTCGGGCGAAGAGGAGTTGGACATGTCGTTTCCTGAATGGCGCCGACGTGCGGCGCCGTCAAAGGATCGGGAGTCTATCAGCGCAGCCTTAACAAGCTTTGACGCAAATAAACCGGAATTCAGTGGCGATCTGCAGCGATCCGCGGCTTACTGCACGCGACGGCGCAGATAGTTCAGCAGGTCGATGCGGGTGATCAGGCCGAGGAAGGCGTCACCGTCCATCACGATCGCCACCTGGCCGCGGTCGAACACCGGCAGCAGGGCCTCGATCGGCGACTTCACGTCCAGCCGGTCCAGCTTGCTGACCATCGCGGTGGCCACGGTGTCGCGGAAGCGCGCTTCGTCGCCGTAGACATGCAGCAGCACGTCGCTTTCGTCGACGATGCCGACCAGCTGGTCACCGTCCATCACCGGCAGCTGCGACACGTCGTACAGCTTCATGCGCTGGTAGGCGGTGGTCAGCAGGTCGTTCGGACCGATCACCACGGTGTCGCGCTGGCCGTACGGGCGCAGGATCAGGTCGCGCAGGTCGCCGTGCTGCGGGCGCTGCAGGAAGCCGTTGTCCAGCATCCAGTAGTCGTTGTACATCTTCGACAGGTACTTGTTGCCGGTATCGCAGACCAGCACCAGCACCTTCTTCGGGGTGGTCTGCTCCTTGCAGTACTTCAGTGCCGCGGCCAGCAGGGTGCCGGTGGACGAACCGCCGAGGATGCCTTCCTTGCCCAGCAGCTCGCGCGCGGTATGGAAGCTCTCGGCATCGCTGATCGCATAAGCCTTCTTGACGCGGCTGAAGTCGGAAATCGACGGCAGGAAGTCCTCGCCGATGCCTTCCACCAGCCAGCTGCCCGACTTGTCGTTGAGCACGCCATCGTTGATGTATTCAGCAAGGATCGAGCCGACCGGATCGGCCAGCACCAGCTCGGTCTTCGGCGACAGCCTGGCGAACGCGCGCGACAGGCCGGTCATGGTGCCGGAGCTGCCGCAGCCGAACACGATGGCGTCGAGGTCGCCGCCCATCTGCTCGAGGATCTCCGGGCCGGTGCCGAACTCATGCGCGGCCGGGTTGTCCGGGTTGCCGAACTGGTTGATGAAGTAGGCACCCGGGGTCTGCTCGGCGATGGTCTTGGCCAGGTCCTGGTAGTACTCCGGGTGGCCCTTGGCGACGTCCGAACGGGTCAGGCGCACTTCGGCGCCCATCGCCTTCAGGTTGAAGATCTTTTCCCGGCTCATCTTGTCGGGAACAACCAGGATGAGCTTGTACCCCTTCTGCTGGGCCACCAGTGCCAGGCCCAGGCCGGTGTTGCCGGCGGTACCCTCGACCAGGGTCGCGCCCGGCTTCAGGTCACCCCGCTGCTCCGCCGCCTCGATCATCGACAGGCCGATGCGATCCTTGATCGATCCGCCCGGATTGGCGCTCTCCAGCTTCAGGTAGAGCTCGCAGACACCGGTGTCCAGGCGCTGGGCCTTGACGATCGGGGTCTGGCCGATGAGTTCGAGGACGGAAGAATGGATGGGCATTCGGAGGACTTTCGATTCGCGCCACGCAGGGCCGGACCGATGATTATCCGACGGATGGCGCTGAATGTCAGGTCGGCGCGGAGATGCCGCCCGCCGGCCCCGTAAAGGGATGCGGGCGGCCCCGGATCGACGAGGAGACCGGTACCGCCCGCATCGGTGAGTGGTGCCTGGAGACCAAGGCACCACCGCCTGTGGTGCCTTGGCGCGGCCGCCTCATCGGCGGTGCCGCGATGCCGGGGCAGAAGCGCCCGGCGGGCCATCGATGGCCGGGTCACGCCGTTCCGGGCGCGACGGAGTGCGTCAAAGCGTGGGGGACGTCGTTGGGAGCGGTGTTTCGTACATTCGCAGAAGACGTTGCTTGGCCAGCAGCTTCTCACGCTTCATGCGACCCAGGGTGACATCATCGATCGGGAGTACACCCAACTCCGCGTCCATGCACTTCTTGTTCAACTTGCGGTGCTGGTCATGGAGTGCCCTGAACTCCGGATCACGCGCGCGACGGGCGTCGATCTCGCTCTGGGGCTGATCTTCAAACATGATGGACCTCCTTCGACAGATACACGAACGCCCCGGCCGCAAGGCACGGGGCGTTGTTCATGGAGGAGTGCCGGTCGATGGCCACCTGGACGCCTGCAACGACCTGCGGCACTGGCCTGCGCACGTCGATCTGCTGCGGTTCGCGCCCTGCTTGCATCGGCCCGGCCCTCCCATCGTCCGGTCCGCGGCATTGCGTCCCGGACGATTGACCCTACGCCTGCTCAGGGCGGGGTACAAGACCCCTGCGACAAAAAGACCGAACCCCGCCGGGGCGGGGTTCAGGCTGAATGCTCATTGCAACGAAAAACAAACAATATCAATGCATTACGGCGCGATGATGACCTCGGCCGAGCGCGCCCGGGTGGACGGAGCCTTCTTGCCGCTGACCTGGATGCGGTTACTGGCGACACCGGCCGCGACCAGGGCGTCGCGCAACGCTTCGGCACGCTTCTGGCCCACGCCGTTGGCACTGTCGTAGGCCTCGATGCGCAGGCGGCCTTTCTTGCCGATGTTCAGGTACTCGGCGAGCGCCTTGGCCTGGTTGCGGGCGCCGCCAGACAGGCTGGACGCACCTGCAGCGAACGCGTCGCCCCCGAAGGTGAAGACCTCACCGCGCGCATCGAACTTCGAACCCGGCAGCTTCTGGCCCGACACCAGCTCGGCCTCCTCGCGGGCCAGCTTGGCGGCGTTCTGCTGGGCGGCGCTGAGGCGCTGCTGCTGCTTGCCGGCCACGCTGGTCAGGGCGTTTTCGGCGTCCTGGCGGGCCAGGGTTTCGGCCTCGGCGGCCTGGCGCAGGCGTTCAGCTTCCTCGGCCTGCATCTGCGCCTGCATGCGCAGCTGTTCGGCTTCCTGGCGGGCACGGGCGGCATCGCGGCGGCTGGCCTCGATCAGCAGGTCGCTGCGGGTGCGCTCCAGGCGGTCGACCTCGCGGGCGGCCAGCGCAGTGCGCACTGCGGTCTCGGCAATCTCCACCCGGCGCTCGGCCAGGTAGGTGGCCAGCTCCTGGTCACGGCGCTTGGCCTTGTCCAGGGTCGCGATGGCCTGCTGCGCCTGCATGCGCTCGAAGGCGCCCAGCTCAGCGGTATCCGGGTTGGCCTGGATGGCCATCAGGCGCTGGCTCAGCTGCGCCACCATCGGGTTGTCGGCGGCCACGGCCAGGGTCGGCAGCGCCAGCAGCGCGGCCAGGGTTGCGGCGGTCATCGGCTTCACCGGCGGTCCTCCCCGGTCGACAGCTGGCGTTGCAGCTGGTTGACCTCGTTGCGGCGCAGCTGCAGCTGCGCGCTGACGGTGGCTTCCTCGCTGCGGACGCGGGCCAGGTCGGCATCGGCGGCGGCGCGCAGGGCCATTGCCGGCGCATTCTTGCGCTCGCGGCGGTCGCCTGCGGCGCGCTGGGCCTGCTCCAGCCCCTGCCGGGCCAGCCCGATCAGGTCCGGGGCGTACTGGTCGGCATCGGCCTGGGTGGCCTTGTCGACCGCCTGCCGGGCCTGCGCCAGTTCCAGGGCGGCGTCCTGCGCCCAGGCGGGGGCAGACAGTGCGAATGCAAACGCCATCACATACAGGCCATGGCGCATTCGTGCGAAGCTAAGTCGTTTCATTGGGGAGGCCGTACCGGTTGTCGGTTCGCGGCCATTGTCGTCAAGCCGACACCGTGCTGGCAACGGGCGTCGGCCGTTTCGTTGGGGAAAATTCGCAATGGATATCGGCTACTTCCTGAAGCTGATGACCGAAAAGAACGCTTCGGACATGTTTTTGACCACCGGGGCACCGGTCTACATCAAGATCGAGGGGAAGCTCTATCCGCTGGGCAACACCGGCCTGCCGCCAGGCATGGTGAAGAAGATTGCCTACTCGCTGATGGACGAGGGCCAGGTGCCGCAGTTCGAGCGCGAGCTCGAGCTCAACATGGCCATCGCCCTGCCCGACGCCGGGCGCTTCCGCGTCAACGTGTTCAAGCAGCGGGGTGAGGTCGGCATGGTCATCCGCGCCATCCGCAGCCGGATCCCGAGCATCGAGGAGCTGAACCTTCCGCAGGTGCTGAAGGACGTCATCATGACCCCGCGCGGGCTGGTGCTGGTGGTGGGGTCCACCGGCTCCGGCAAGTCCACCTCGCTGGCGTCAATGATCGACCACCGCAACAGCACCACCACCGGTCACATCCTCACCATCGAGGACCCGATCGAGTACCTGCACAAGCACAAGATGTCGATCGTCAACCAGCGCGAGGTCGGCCTGGACACCCATGCCTTCCACAACGCGCTGAAGAACGCGATGCGCGAAGCGCCGGACGTGATCCTGATCGGCGAGATCCTGGATGCGGAAACGATGGAGGCGGCGATCGCCTTCGCCGAGACCGGCCACCTGTGCCTGGCGACCCTGCACTCCAACAACGCCGACCAGACCATCGAGCGCATCCTCAACTTCTTCCCGGAAAGCGCGCACAAGAACGTGCTGATGAACCTGGCGCTGAACCTGCGCGCAGTGATCAGCCAGCGCCTGGTGAAGAACAAGGAGGGCCGACGCCTGCCGGCCACCGAGGTGCTGATCAACACGCCGATGATCCGCGACCTGCTGCGCCGCGGCCAGGTGCACGAAATCAAGGCCGCGATGGAAGCCTCGCTGGAAGAAGGCATGGAGAGCTTCGACCAGTGCCTGTTCCGGCTGGCCAAGGCCGGCACCATCGAGCAGGAGGAAGCGCTGCGGGCGGCCGACTCGCGCGATGGCCTGGCCCTGAAGTTCCGCCTGTCCGAAGGCAGCAGCGGCGAGCACGACCCGTACGCGGACTTCTCGGCAGGCGCACCCAGCATCACCCACGGCTTCTGATCCCACGAAAAAGGGGACGGAGGGGATTAAGTCGTTTGTGCACTTGCGACTTAATCCCCTCCGTCCCCTTTTTCTGAAGAATTCAGGGGCGGTCTCATCCAATGAGACCCGTCATCCGTAGGTTTCCTCAATGGAAACCATCCGCAAGCTGGCCATTCTGGCCGATGCCGCCAAGTACGATGCCTCCTGCGCCTCCAGCGGCTCGGGCAAGCGCGATTCGCGCGCCAGTGGCGGTATCGGCAGCACCGAGGGCATGGGCATCTGCCACAGCTACACGCCCGATGGCCGCTGCGTGTCGTTGCTGAAGATCCTGCTGACCAACTTCTGCATTTACGACTGCGCCTATTGCGTGAACCGGGTCTCCAGCAACGTGGCCCGCGCGCGTTTCAGCGTGGACGAGGTGGTCACGCTCACCCTGGACTTCTACAAGCGCAACTACATCGAGGGCCTGTTCCTGTCCAGCGGCATCATCCGCAATGCGGACTACACCATGGAACAGATGGTGGAAGTGGCCCGGCAGTTGCGCGAAGAACACCGCTACGCCGGCTACATCCACCTCAAGACCATTCCCGAGGCCTCGCCGGAACTGCTGGCCAGTGCCGGGCGCTATGCCGACCGCCTGTCCATCAACGTGGAACTGCCCACCGAAGCCGGCCTGAGCGCCTTGGCGCCGGAGAAGACGGTGCATTCGATCCGTGGCGCGATGGGCGAACTGCGCTGGCGCATCGAGGAAGCCAAGGAAGCTCGCAAGGCCCCTGCAGCGGTGGCACCGACGGGCAGCCGCAGCGCTGGCCCGCGCCCTCCCCGTTTCGCACCGGCCGGGCAGAGCACCCAGATGATCGTCGGCGCGGACGGGGCAAACGATCAGCAGATCCTGGCCAGCGCCGACAGCCTGTACGGCAACTACCGCATGCGCCGGGTCTACTACTCCGCGTTCAGCCCGATTCCGGACGCCAGCCGGCAGCTGCCACTGCAGCCGCCACCGCTGCAGCGCGAACATCGCCTTTACCAGGCTGACTGGCTGCTGCGCTTCTACGGCTACGGCGTGGATGAGATTACCGATACCACCCAGGACGGCATGCTCGACCTGGATATCGACCCCAAGATGGCCTGGGCGATCCGCCATCCCGAGCGCTTTCCGGTCGATCTGAACCGGGCACCGAAGGAAATGCTGCTGCGCGTGCCCGGCCTTGGCGTGCGCAACGTCAAGCGCGTGCTGATGGCACGCCGCCACGGGCGGCTGCGCGTGGCCGACATCGCGCGCCTGAAAGCACCGATGAGCAAGCTGCTGCCGTTCGTGCTGCTGGCCGACCATCACCCGCGCAAAGCACTGGACGATCCGGCGGCGCTGCGCGCGCAGCTGGCTCCGCCTCCGCGCCAGGGTTCGCTGTTCGATGCCCCGTCTGCATCCTGACGCGCAGCGCTGGTCGCTGCGGGTGGATCCGCCGTGGTCGCTGCAGGCCTGGCGCGATGCTGCGCGCGAAGCGTTGCTGCGCGGCGTGGCCCCGCCTCAACTGGACTGGCTGGAAGGGAGCGACGCCTCGCTGCTGGATGCGCCGGCCGTGCAGCAGGCGCCGATACTTGCCGATGCCGGAGCACCCAACGTTCCACGTGACTTCCTGGAACTGGCGGCCACCTGCCTGTGCCATCGCGATCCCCAGCGCCTGGCCTTGCTGTATCGCCTGCTGTGGCGCATCGCCCATGGCGAGCGATCAGTGCTGAGCAACCCCGCCGACGCCGATGTCCTGCGCGCGACGGCCCTTGCCCAAGCCGTCCGCCGTGACACGCACAAGATGAAGGCATTCGTGCGCTTCCGCGAGGTGCCTGGCCAGCCTGATGCGTTCATCGCCTGGTTCGAGCCACAGCACCACATCGTCGACCGGGTCGCGCCGTTCTTCGCGCGTCGTTTCACCGGCATGCGCTGGGCCATCCTCACTCCTTCGCGCAGCGTCGCCTGGGATGGGCAGGCGCTTGCCTTCGGCCCCGGTGCACGGCGCGAGGATGCCCCGGCCGAGGATGCACGCGAGTCGCTGTGGCAGACCTACTACGCCAGCATCTTCAATCCGGCGCGACTCAACACTCGGATGATGATGCAGGAGATGCCGGCCAAGTACTGGCGCCATCTGCCTGAAGCACAGTTGCTGCCGCGCCTGGTGCGCGATGCAGCCGACCGCGTGCAGGAGATGCATGACCGGCCGGCGCAGGCACCTGCGCGGCGGGTGCCGGCGCGGGTGCTGCCGGCCGCGGCCGTGGATGGAAGCCTGGCGGCGCTGCGCGCGCAGGCCAGCACCTGCCAGCAGTGCCCGCTGTGGGAGCCGGCCACGCAGACCGTGTTCGGCCAAGGCCCGGCCGATGCGCGGGTGATGGTGGTGGGCGAGCAGCCCGGTGATGTGGAGGACCTGAGCGGTCGCCCGTTCGCCGGCCCGGCCGGACAACTGCTGGACCGTGCGCTGGCCGAGCTGGGCATCGACCGGGCAACGCTGTACCTAACCAACGCGGTGAAGCACTTCCACCACGAGCGGCGTGGCAAGGTGCGCCTGCACAAACGGCCAGAAAGCCGCCACGTGCATGCCTGCCGGCCCTGGCTGCTGGGCGAGATCGCGCGGGTGCGGCCGCAGCTGATCGTGTGCCTGGGGGCGACCGCCGCCGTGGCCGTGTTCGGGCGGGACTTCAGCCTGGCCCGTGATCGCGGGCGCTGGCACACGCTGGACGATGGCACCCGCGGCTATGCCACGGTGCACCCGGCGTGGGTGCTGCGGCAGGGCGATGACGCGCGCCGCGAGGCCGGCTATCGGCTGTTCCGCGAGGACCTGCGGCAGATGCTGGTGAATGCGCAGGCCGGCTGCGCGCGCGGGTAACTCCAGGGTCACACGCTTGGTCAAGTATCACGGCTTGCCCTCGTCGTTGCCGCGTGGCAGCGCTGTGCGGTACGCCGGCCTCGTCATGGATTGGACCTGCAATTCCGTATATCAGTGAGATCGATCCCGATCTGCTACGACCAGAAGTTCTATTCCGGTGCACAGGAATGGAAGCGACCTCTGGCTGACAGGCCTGTCCCTCATAGCATGGCGACAGACTAGGCGAAAGTCGCGATTTCCTTACGCTCGAGGCGAAAGGGACCAGCGAGGAGCAATAGACTGAAAGCCTCACGCAGGGCAACAGGTCCCAGATTCCGGAAACAGGGACGCAAAGATCCCTGGGTGCGCTACCCTCTTACGCAGACGCTAATTAACCGATGCAAATCCCGCGAAGCTGTGTCTACCTGCTGCGCATCACCTGCCGTCAATGCCCGCTCAAGCGAGGCAATCGCACGTCCTGCCAGATCAACAGCAAAACTAGCAGCCTCCTTGCCACACGCGGACAACATCGAGAGATCTCCTTCCCGTGCGCAGCGAGCCGCAATATGAAACGCCTGCCCACGGTCCCGGTGCAGGCATACAAGCGTCAGTATCTCTATCGGATCGGCCAAAGCTTGCAGACTATCTGCAGCAAACAACAATCGCGCCAATCGCCCGTTTCCATCACGCAACATGTGAATGGTAAGCAGTACCAAATAGCTCGCCAAGCGGACGTCACGGGACGCAAGGTCCATGGTCGGCGACGAGCGCAGTTGGAACCAAGACTTCAGGGCCACTTGCGCGCGATCCTTCTGCGGAGGAAGGAATCCCGAACTGAACATATTCTCAGTCCTGACAACCACGCCCCCCGTCCTTACCGACCCGCGGTGTCCAGATATCGGACTGGCACGCTTGCACAGAGCTTCAATCGAAGTTGCGCTACTGATTGAACTCAGCTTGAGCGCCAGCGCGCTGCCGTCATACCGTTGCTGAAGCGAATTTACTGATCGGTAGTAGCTGTCATAAGACTGCAGAGAATCATGCAGAATGAGACCCAGGAGCCAATGCGACAGGACCGAAGGACTGTCTAGCTGGACTAATGCCGCAGGCCTCGCAATCGTTGCTGATTGCGAGGCCTGCTCAAACAACGACGCTACCCACACCGGACTTGCAGAAAACCGGATGTCAGGGTTCATCTCTTGAAATCACCTGCGGCTATAGACGTCGATCTGTTCGTCAGCTGAGTCTGAATTCCCCAGCTTTGTGACATCACTCCACAGATCCGCATTGGGTCGGGGATCTGGACCGGCCGCACTCACGCCCATGAGCTGTGCATTCATACCCAGCTGCCGCAGAAACTCAGTCGTGTACTGCTGCACGGCAGCGGGATTGGCGACCGATCCGGTTGGCAAGTTCCTATCAAGGAGATACTCCGCCCGGTGATCTCCCAGAATTTTGGCGACTTCGACCTTCGCTCGCAGCATGTCCTGCACCGTCTGAGCATCCATTCCCCTCTTAGTAAGCATTGCGTACTCGGCTGCGGCAGCCTCCTCGTATGCATAGAAGGCTCCCTGCGTGGCGGCATTTTTCAAGGCCGGCATCGCCCCTGGAACTTGACCTCGCCGGATGAGAGCAATGCCGTACAGCATCTTCGATTTCGGATCAGCTGATCGCTCAAGTTCCTTCAGGTCAATCCTATCCAGAGCGTCCAGTTCCGCCTGAGTGGGATAGTAATGCTTCTCAAGCCAAGCCAGCTCTGCCTTGGACAGTGCAACCAGCCGCGGGTCACTGGCCGCAAGCTGCGACGCGGGTACTTGGACAGAATCAATCCTTCCTTCAGCAAGGGAGCTTGCTCCAATGCTCTCCATCGTCCGCCCCCCCGCTTTGACCAAGCCGGATAACGAATCGGAGCCCGCATCGGTGCCCGAAATTGGCTCAGCCGATCCCGTTCGGAACCACACAGCCGCCCCTATCGCCACCCCGACAGCGACAACCACAGCACCGATGACCGCAAATTTTCTATTAAACAAGGACATTACCAGCAAATCTCCTGATACTCCGCAGACCACTTTCGGCACCAAGCCTCATCCTGGGCAGCATTGAATGCAGGACCAGAAGTCCAAGGCTGTATGTACTCCCACTGAAGGAACTTGGAATACGCCCATGCTTGCCCCTGTACATAGGGCATGAAAAATCCCTTGTTGGGCTCAGGGATATTGGCCAAGCCGACGGCGACCATATCCTCGTTCAACTGCGCATCACACGCAGCCTTGTCTTTTCCGACGGTCCCATAGCAGACATCGTGGGCATTACAGGCGTCAGTAAATATACCGCCATAGCCCGCAGCCACCCCAGCTGAAACCGGACTGACAAGAAAATCAGGCACCGGCATTCCCCCTACGGCTCCGCAACCGTTGACCAACAGGACAGGAGGATTATAAACATTACACCCATAGTCCGAATCCATGATGGTCGGAAAATCAGTACACCACATGGTGATCCGCTCGCGCTCCGGATCGCCCGAGTTACCGTCATTTCCCCAACCACCTCCGCCCCCCCCGCCGAAACCGGGAAGGAAGAAGACAGGGGGCCTTACCTCACATCCATTGGTAGTGCAGAAACTACCGGAGGCGAGGGCTGCGTCTACGACTAGGCCACCTCCTGTAGCAATCAGGCACGAAATCAATCCCTTAAGAGCCTTGGAACCTTCCATAACTACTCCTTGTCAAAAATTCCCATACTCCCGGCATGGACACCCTTGCTTCACCGAAGCATTGGTCCACTCCTCCTCTAGAAGACACGCAGACGATAGCCTTCCTCGACCACCAACGAACTGCACCTAGCGGACACAACAATATCCTCGGGCAAGGCAGAATCGAGAAATCCAACTCCGATCACACTTTTTCATGTGGCGCAGGTTGGAGACTTCCACTCTAGCCGAATGGACGCGACAGACTGACTGTTCCGGACAACGAAGACTATTAGCGACAAAGCGCAGACTGTCCAACTCCTGATCAATGCCAGGGAATGACTCACATCACCGCATCAACCTGGTTCTCCGGGCGCGCGCGATCAAAGGCGTCCACGCCCTGGCAGGCGGCCTCGATGCGGCGCAAGGTCGGGTACGGTGCCAGGTCCAGGCCGAAGCGGTGGGCGTTGTACAGCTGCGGCAAAAGGCAGATGTCGGCCAGGCCGGGGCGGTCGCCATGACAGAAGGCGCCGGTGTCACGGCTGTTGGCCAACAGCGCTTCCATCGCCGCAAAGCCCTCGGCGATCCAGTGCAGCGTCCACTGCGTGCGTGCATCGGCCGGCAGCTGCAGACTACGTTCCAGGTACTGCATCACCCGCAGGTTGTTGATCGGGTGGATGTCGCAGGCCACCAGCTGGGCCAGTGCCCGCACCCGCGCGCGGCCGGCGGCGTCGGCCGGCAGCAGCGGTACCTGCGGAAAGCGCTCGTCCAGGTATTCGAGGATCGCCAGCGACTGGGTCAGCACATGTCCCTCATGCAGCAGGGTCGGTACCTGCTGCTGCGGGTTGAGCGCCCGATAGGCATCCCGGTGCTGCTCGCCACCGTCGCGCACCAGATGCACCGGCCGGGCCTCCCAGGCCAGGCCCTTCAGCTCCAGGCCGATGCGCACGCGGTAGGCGGCGCTGGATCGCCAGTAGGTGTACAGCACGATGCCGTCGTCGACCGGGATCTCCATCGCCGCCTCCATGCTCAGGGCCTGGCCACCTGTTCGATGCGCTGCTCGATCGCACCGAAGATGCTGTTGCCCGCGGCATCGAGCATCTCGATGCGGACCACGTCGCCGAAGGACATGAACGGCGTGCTCGGCTTGCCATCGCGCAGGGTCTCCACCACGCGCTGCTCGGCGAAGCACGAGGCGCCCTTGCTGGTGTCCTCGTTGGCGATGGTGCCGGAGCCGACGATGGTGCCGGCGCCCAGCGGACGGGTCTTGGCCGCATGCGAAACCAGCTGGGCGAAATTGAACTGCATGTCCACGCCCGCTTCCGGCGCACCGAACCACTGGCCGTTGATGTGGGTCAGCAGCGGCAGGTGCACCTTGCTGTCCTGCCACGCTGCGCCCAGCTCATCAGGGGTGACGAACACCGGCGACAGCGCCGAGCGCGGCTTGGACTGCAGGAAGCCGAAGCCCTTGGCCAGCTCGCCCGGGATCAGGTTGCGCAGCGAGACATCGTTGACCAGGCCGATCAACTGGATGTGGCCGGCGGCCTGTTCCGGGGTCGCCGCCATCGGCACGTCGTCGGTGATCACCACGATCTCCGCTTCCAGGTCGATACCGTAGTCCTCGCTGACCACCTTGACCGCGTCACGCGGGCCGTAGAAGCCGGCGCCGGTGGCCTGGTACATCAGCGGATCGGTGTAGAAGCTCTCCGGCACCTCGGCGCCACGGGCACGGCGCACGCGCTCGACGTGCGGCAGGTAGGCGCTGCCGTCGACGAACTCATAGGCGCGCGGCATCGGCGCAGCCAGCGCCTGCGGGTCGAGGTCGAACACGCCATCGGCATCGCCGGCATTGAGCGATTCGTACAGGGCGTTCAGGCGCGGCGCGATGTGGCTCCAGTCCTCCAAAGCCTGCTGCAGGGTGGCGGCAATGCCGGTGGCGCGCACGCCGTGGCGCAGGTCGCGCGAGACAACGATCAGGGTGCCGTCGCGGCCGCCTTCCTTCAAGGAACCAAGCTTCATGGTGGGTGTCCGGAGTCGTGGGCAAACAAGTTTCAAGTGTAATCAAATCTGCGGCGGCGCCAAGCTGCAGCGCGGCATCGGCCCACCCTACCGTAGGTGGGGGTTCGGCAGGGCTTGCAGCCCTGCACCTGCTTCAAGCCAAGGCAACGGCCGATGCAACAGCAACAGCGGACATTCCGTGGAATGGCGAGGCACTGTGGGTTTGCGGGGACGCCGTAAACCCATCCGTGGGGGCTTGGTCGCGGCATCCATGCCGCTCACACCCCGCAAACCCACAGTACCCCGCCTTCGACAGTAGGCCGGTGGCCAGTAGACGCACGCCATGCGTGGATGAAACCTGTCAGATATCGAATGAAATTCCGCGGTCAGATCCGACAGATCGCAGGAAACTGTCGAAGGCGGGGTGGGTCCGGTGGCAGGGGCGTGAGCCGCATGGATGCGGCGACCGAGCTTACATGGACGTACTTGCAGCGTCCCCTGCCACCGGACCCACCTCGCCATCCCACAGGAAATCAGCTTTTGCCGTTGCCGTTGCCCTGGCCTCTGCAGGTGCAGGGCGCAGCCCTGCAGAGACCCCTACCTGAACAGGCCTTTTTGCGTGAAGTCTCAAACATCGTTTAGACTTGCAGGGTCTGCAGCGGCCGTCCGTTTCCCTCCGGGACCGCCGGCGACCAGGGTCCGCCCTCTTCGCCCGCCCCCACTCCGACGCCGTTCGTCACGCATTCCAGCCTGCGCTTCGTGCCGGCTGCACCCAATTCTCGCAGCGCGGTTCACGGGAACGCTCCGAGTCAGCCGATCAGTTTGATCTGCCCCCGCCTGTCCGTTCGGTCAGGCGTTTCTTGTACCTGGAGCAATCTCAATGTCTTTTGAATCGCTGGGCCTGGCGCCCTTCCTGCTGCGTGCGCTTGCCGAGCAGGGTTACGAAAACCCGACCCCGATCCAGCAGCAGGCGATCCCGCTGGCGCTGGCCGGTCGCGACCTGCTGGCCGGCGCACAGACCGGCACCGGCAAGACCGCCGCTTTCGGCCTGCCGCTGCTGCAGCACCTGGGCACCGCCTCGCAGGAAGTGCGCAGCGGCCCGCGCAAGCCGCGCGCGCTGATCCTGGCCCCGACCCGCGAACTGGCCACCCAGGTGCATGACAGCCTGCGCGGCTACAGCAAGTACCTGCGCATCCCCAGCGCCTGCATCTATGGCGGCGTCGGCATGGGCAACCAGCTGGATATCCTGCGCCGTGGCGTGGACCTGCTGGTGGCCTGCCCGGGCCGCCTGATCGACCACCTGGAGCGTCGCAGCGTCGACCTGTCCGGCATCGAACTGCTGGTGCTGGACGAAGCCGACCGCATGCTCGACATGGGCTTCCTGCCGTCGATCAAGCGCATCCTGGCCAAGCTGCCGAAGCAGAACCGCCAGACCCTGCTGTTCTCGGCCACCTTCGAGGACAACATCCGCCAGCTGGCGCTGGAGTTCATGCGCAACCCGGAGCAGATCCAGGTAACGCCGAAGAACACCGTGGCCGAAACCATCACCCACCGCGTGCATCCGGTCGATGCCGGCCGCAAGCGCGACCTGCTGCTGCACCTGCTGGCGCAGGACAGCCGCGAGCAGACCCTGGTGTTCGCCCGCACCAAGCACGGCAGTGACAAGCTGGCCACCTTCCTGGAAAAGTCGGGCATCAAGACGGCGGCCATCCACGGCAACAAGAGCCAGGGCCAGCGCCTGCGTGCGCTGGGCGACTTCAAGGCCGGCCGCGTGACGGTGCTGGTGGCGACCGACATCGCCGCGCGTGGCATCGACATCAACGAGCTGCCGAAGGTGATCAACTTCGACCTGCCGATGGTGGCCGAGGACTACGTGCACCGCATCGGCCGTACCGGCCGCAATGGCGCGACCGGCCAGGCGATCTCGCTGGTGGCGCAGGATGAGGTGAAGCTGCTGCGCGCGATCGTGCGCCTGCTGGGCCGCGACATGGATATCCGCGATGTGCCGGGCTTCGAGCTGCAGACGCCGATCCGCTGGGGCAACAGTGCACCGGGCAAGGCCGAGCACGATACCGGCGAGCGCGCACCGCGCAAGAGCCACGCGCGCCGTCCGCACGGCGATGCGCCGCGCCATGCACATGCCGGGCCGAAGAAGGCCGGTGGCGGCCGTCGCGAAGGCGGTGGCAACGGCCAGCAGCGTGCAGGCGCGGGCGCCGGCCAGGGCCAGCGCCGCGGCGGTGGTGGTAACGGTGGCGGCCGTGGCCGCGGCCAGGGTGGCGGCGGCGGTCGCGCCGGCTGATCCCGACTGACAGGGAGGGTGCTTCCCGCTGCGCGGGGGCTATCGAGGGACGGCGCTGACGCGCCGTCCTTTTTTTTGCCGGCTACCGTGGGTGAAAGCACGCGGATGGTTTGGCTTGGGGCGGCGCAGGGCGCAGTGGGTGCAAAACACGCGCAGCCCGCCCGGCCTCCCCCACACGTGTCAACAAGGCGCGCAGCCCCTCAACCCCGCGCCTTGCTCGGATTCACCAGATTCCCGAAGAAGATCGCGTTGATCAGCAGGCGATCCGTGCCATGCCAGTACTTGCGATGCGCCGGGTCATCGGCAAACAGCACCACGTTGCCCTGCCCCTGCGCCGATACCAGCAACCACGCACTGCCTGCCACACGCGTGCGGTTGCGCTCGGACAGATAGCCGTTCACCCGTGGGGGCGTGTCGATGCGCACCACCGTCGAGAACGGATTCGTACTCGGCTGCAACGTCACCGTGTTTTCCTTGTTGACCGCCAGTTGCCGGCGCGGCACGCCGAACGCCAGCGGATGGCTGGTATCCACATCGGCGCTGAGGATGTTGCCGCTGACCCGTTCGATCGCGGCGATGTCACGCTGGTCACCGAACGCGCGGCGGCTTGCATCAGCCGCGTCTTCTTCCTTGCCAAGCGTCTCGCCATCGGCCAGCTTCTGCTCGATCGCCCACTTCGAGGCACTGCCGTAGGTCACCAGTGAACCACCGGCCTGGACCCAGCGCTTCAGGGCAGCCACCGCCGTGGCATCGATGCCTGTGTAGGTGCCACCGGACAGCACGATCGTGGTGTAGCGATCCAGCGGCACCTTGCCCAGCTGCTGGGGGTCCAGCTTGCTGGCCGGCAGACGCAGCTGCTGGTCGAGCAGGAACCACGCCGATCCGATCTCGGTGGCGGCCACGCCCTCGCCCATCACCAGCGCGACCGCAGGCTTGCGCAGCGCTTTCACGCCGTCACTGCCGAGGTCGATGCCCTCGCGGCTGCGTCCGCTGGACAATGCATGCACCTGCACGCCGGCAGCGCGCGCGGCGGAGGTCACCGCCTCAAGCAACGCCGCGCCCTGCAGTGCCTGTCCGGCCACCGGAATCACCAGGCTGCCGGCGGCGAAGCTGACGTCTCCCTGCGCGGTCGCGGTGGTGAACGGCTGGAACGCGGCGCGTGCGTTCACCCCCTTGTCCTGCAATGCGGCCAGCACGCGCCCGGCGTTGTAGTCGCGCCAGTCGATCGCATAGGCGAATCCGGCCTGGCCACCCAGCACCGCGCCCTGCTCCGCCGGCAGCGCGGTCACGCGTGCGCCACCGTCGACGCGGCTGCGGCTGCCGGCGAAGGCCACGCCGTAGGCCGGTGCGATTGCATAGCTGGTGCTGCCGTAGAACACATCCCCCTTGATCGGCGGCGTCTCGGCAAAGATCGAATGCACCAGGCGGAACTGCGCCTGTTGCACCGGCACCACGTAAGCGCTGCCGGCCTCGAAGCGCTGGCCATCGACAGTGACGGCACGATCCAGCGCGCGCACGTCGATGCGATGCAGCAACAACAGTTCCAGCAGGCGGCGGGTCAGGGCCGGATCATGCGCATCACCGAACACGAAGCTCTTCACCGGCTGCTGTGCGGCCTGCTTCAGCGCGCTCTGGAAGAACTGCTTCTGCAGGTCGAACAGGCCGCTGCGCTCGGCCACCGCGCCGCGCACGGTGCCCAGCCCGGTGGCGACCTGGTTGCGGATGGTGAACGGGAAGGTCAGCAGGCCGTTCACCGATTCCTGCACGCGGCCACGCGAGCTGGCCTGTTCGACGGTCACGCCGACGGCGCCATGGAAGTCCGGGTAGGTAGAGCCGTACACCGGCGAGAAGTTGTCGAAGTTCTCGCCGGTGTAATACAGCGAACCCAGCGCATCCAATGCCTGCGCGTGGTACCTGGCCAGGTTCTTGTTGAATTCATACGAGGCCGCCGGGATCAGCGGGCTGTGCATGCTCTTCGGCGAGGGCTCAAAATAGTAGGTGCTGTCCTTGCCCATCTCGTGGAAGTCGATCTGCACGTTCGGGTACCACTGGTGGAATACCTCCACCTTCGGCCGCGAGTCCTGCTGGGTCAGCGCCAGCCAGTCGCGGTTGAGATCGGTGAAGTAGTGGTTGGTGCGGCCCTGCGGGAACGGCTCGACGTGCTCCTTGTCAGCCGGGTCGGCAGAGGCTGGATCGGAGGCCCAGGCGTTGTGCCAGTTGGCGGCGCGATCGCGACCGTCCGGATTCTGCGCCGGGTCGAACAGCACCACCGCCTGCTGCAGCCATTGCTGGGTCTCGGCACTGCGGTTGGCCACCAGGTAGTAGGCGGTCAGCATCGCCGCCTCGGCGCTGGAGGTCTCGTTGCCATGCACGCTGTAACCCAGCCACACCACCACCGGGCTGTCCCCTGCAGCGCTGCGCGGCTGCGCCGGGTCGGCCAGGGTCGCGTGCTGCTGGCGCAGCTGTTCCAGGCGTGCGTGGTTGCTGGCGGCGGTCACCGTGGCGATCAACAGCGGGCGACCTTCATAGCTGCGGCCGATCTCGCGCACGCTGATCTTGTCCGAGCGCTTGGCCAGTTCCTGGAAGTACGCCACCAGTTGGTCGTGCCGGGTGTAACGGCTGCCGATCGGATAGCCGAGGAACTGCTCCGGCGTGGGAATGGCCGTATCAAATGCCGCTGCCTCGGTGGCCTGCGGGAAGAAGTAGGCGCTCTGTGCCTGCGCCGGCGGTGGCGAGGACAGTGCGGTGGCGGCGGCGATCAGCAACGGAAGAACGGCACGACGATGCAAGGACACGGTGACTCCCCAGGACACAACGGCAGACGGTCGCGCGGCCGGCTCCCTGAAGAGACCGGCCGCGGCGGATGGATCAGAAGCGGTAATCGAAGCCCAGCGTGAAGTAGCGGCCGCGCAGGTCGTACTGGCTGAAGTCGTAGGGCGCGCGGATGCCCGGGAACGAGGCGTCGTACGGCGGCGTCTTGTCGGCCAGGTTCTGCACCTTGGCGTACAGCGTCAGCTTGTCGATGCCGGTGTAGCCCAGGTACAGGTCGTACTGGCTGTAGCTGCCGACGCGCTGCTGCACGGCCTTGGCGGCGGTGCTGGCCTCCTGCCGGTAGCTGCTGGTGTAGTACCAGGTCACCGCGGCGTTGAAGTCGCCGTACTTCCAGTCCAGCGTGGTGGTGGCCTTGTCCTTGGGCAGCGTTGCGCCTAGGTTGCTGCCGGCGTAGTCGACCAGCGGGCCGCCGACCACGGTCGGGCGACGGTAGTCGCGCACGTGCGTGTAGGCCGAGGACACGGTGAAGTCGCCGAGTGCAGCGGTCGGGATGCGCTGGCGCAGCTCGACATCGATGCCCGAGGTCTTCAGTTCGCTCAGGTTCTGGTAGCGGTTGTAGACCGCCTGCAGCTTGCCGCGCTCGTCGCGCTGCACGGCGCCGGCCACGTTGTCGTTGACCAGGGTCTGGGTGTTGTTGGTGCCGACCAGGTTGTCCAGCTGGATCCGGTAGTAGTCCACGCTGAGGTTGGTGTTGGCCCACGGCGACAGCACCACGCCGAAGTTCACGCTCTTGGTTCGCTCCGGCTTCAGTGCGTTGTTGCCGACGGTGAAGAAGGTCGGGCTCTGGCGCGAGCCCGGCACGTCGGGATCACGCGGATCGACCACGCTGCCATAGGCGATGCTGGTGCTGTTGGAGTTCTCCGACAGCGACGGCGCGCGGAAGCCCTTCGACGCCGAGGCGCGCACCAGCAGGACATCCAGCGGCTGCCAGCGCAGGCCGATCTTCGGCGAGAACGCATCGCCGAAATCGTCGTAGTGGTCGGCGCGCGCGGCGGCCGACAGCTCCAGCGTCGAGGCCAGCGGCACATTCACTTCGGCGTAGGCGGCAGTGACCTGGCGCTGGCCATGCACCTCGGCGATGGCCGGGCGCACCTGCAGGCCGGCATCGATCTGCCACGGGTTGTTGGAATCGAGCTTCTCGCGGCGCCATTCGGCACCGGCCGCGAAGCCGATCTCACCCGCCCAGGTGTGGCCCAGGCTGCCGGAGATCTTCGCGTCGACGCCCTGCAGTTTGGATTCGGCCGGGCGCAGCGTGGCGATATTGATCGAATCACGCACCGACTGCGGCGTGGCCGCCGGGTTCAACAGGTTGTAGCTGCCCGTGGCCAGCGCATCGGCCAGCGCCCAGCGATTGGCAAAGCCGCCGGACACGCTCTCTCGCTCGCTGCTGCGTGCACCGAACGCGGCCACTTCCCAGTCCCAGTTTGCGGCGGTGCCGCGCAGGCCGAACACACCGCGGTAGGCCGTGGAGCGGTTGGTCTTGATGGTGCCACCGAGGTCGAAGAAGGTGTATTCGATCGGAATCGCGCGGCCGTACGGGTTGTACGGGTTGTTGGCCGGCAGCAGCGACGACACCGGCTCGGCCAGGCCGCTGTTGGCGTTCAACGCGAAGCGGCCGCTTTCCAGGGTAAAGAACGGGCTGCTGCCGAACCAGGCGGCGCTCTTGATCTGGCTGTACAGCACTTCGCCAAAGGCCTCGACGTTGTCGTTCAGGCGGAAGGTGCCGTTGGCATAGGCCTGGTAGCGCTTGGTCGAGGGAATCAGCGTGGTGAACGGCGCCTGGTTGAAGCCGCAGGTATCACCGGACAGGCCATCGATCGGCGCGCTAGCAACGCGGGTGGTGCCGGCCGGGCAGTTGCCGTTGGCATCGAGCATCGGCACCGACACGCCGTTGACCAGGTAGCGCGCGCCCTTGGCCGACCAGCCGTTCCAGCGGCCACCGGGCTTGTCGGTGTAGATGCCGCTCTTGGTCAGATTGCGTTCGTCCTGGTCCAGGCGCTCGCGGTTGTAGCCCTGCAGGCTGAAGAGGATGTTGTAGCCGTCGGTGTCCAGATCACCGAGGCCACCGACGAACTTCAGGTTCTGCTCGTGCAGGCCGCCCTGGTCGGCGCCGCCGAAGCTGCCGCCGATCTCGGCGCCTTCGAAGTTCTGCCGGGTGATGATGTTGACCACGCCGGCCACGGCGTCGGAACCGTACACCGCGGAGGCGCCGTCCTTGAGCACTTCGATGCGCTCGACCGCGACCAGCGGCAGCGCGTTGAGATCGACGAAGGTGTCGGACAGGCCACCGGCCGGGAAACCGTAGTTGGCCAGGCGACGGCCGTTGAGCAGCACCAGCGTGTTCTTCTGCGACAGGCCACGCAGGCCGATGCCGGCCGAGCCGGACGCCCAGCCGTTGTTGGTGGTTTCGTTGGCAGCGTTGCCGGTGTTGGCCGAGATCGAGCGCAGCACGTCGGCCACGGTGGCCTTGCCGGTCTGTTCCAGCTGCTGGCGGCCGATCACCTGCACCGGGTTGGAGGCCTCGGTGTCGGTGCGCTTGATGTTGGAACCGGTGACGCGCACGGCGGCCAGGGTATTGGCGTCGCCAACGGCGTCGGCGGAGGTTTCGGCGGCGGCGGACAAAGGCGCGGCCAGAGCGACGGCCAGGGCCGCCACGAGCAGGGTGTGCTTGGGCATGACGATGTGGGGGAGGTGGTAAGGGCGACGAAGTTCCGCAGTAGTCCATGCCTGGCCGGGTCCGGCCAATAACATCTCTTCATACGGATATAAGAGAAACTATCATCTCTTCATCCGGATGAAAAGAATTTATTCATGAAAGACCGGGGCACACCCGGGCTGCCCGGCAGCCCGCGGCGTACAATCGCGCCATGGAAATCTTCAAAGTCTTCATGCTCGAGGCGGCGCACCGCCTCCCCAACGTGCCGCCGGGGCACAAGTGCGCGCGCCTGCACGGCCACTCGTTCCGGGTGGAACTGAAGGTCGAGGGCGAACCGGGTGCGCAGACCGGCTGGATCATGGACTTCGGCGACGTGAAGGCGGCTTTCCAGCCGATCTACGACCGCCTGGACCATCACTACCTCAACGACATCCCCGGCCTGGAGAACCCGACCAGCGAGAACCTGGCGGTGTGGATCTGGAACGAACTCAAACCCAGCCTGCCGGCGCTGAGCGAGATCACCGTGCACGAAACCTGCACGTCCGGCTGTCGCTACCGCGGGCCCACCCGCTGATCAACTCACTGATCTGAAAGGGTTTTCAAAGGCGCCTCGGGCGCCTTTGTAATTTTTGTTGCATTGCCGCATCAACGGCGTATGCTGCATTGCATCAAGCCACTCCCTGATGCCCCATGGCCGCCGCCTTCAGCGATCGCTTCAGTGATGCCACCCGCCAGCTCGCCGCCGCCGCAACGCGGGCGAACCGGTTGGCGTTGGAGAACGCAGAAAGCGTGTTCGGCGTGCAGCTGAAGGTGATGGAGCGCAACCTGACCGCGACCGGCGGCTGGCTCGGCGAACTGGCCCGCGGCGAGGATGCGGCCGGGACGCTCTCCAGGGGTGCACAGCTGTGGCAGGACAACCTGCAGCGACTGGGACAGGCACAGCAGGACGTAGTCGGTCTCGGCCTGCAGGCCAGCAAGGCCTGGTCCGAACTGGTGCAGGGCTACAACGAATCAACGGCGGACGCGAACAACCACTGACGCGACGCAACGCTCATTGCGTGGGTCCCTCCCCCCACGCAATCCGGACCCGGCAGATCCCTCCCTCTGCCGGGTCTTTTTTTGCCTGGCGTTTGGGTATCGAAGTGCGTCTTCGCCCGACGTCTCTGCGGCTGAAGGGCCCCGCCGGAGCAGGCAGGGGTTTGGGCAAATGTCCCCCGGCGCCGGCCGTTGGCCGTCACCTCCTCCTTTACTTTGCCCAGACCCCTGCCCGCCCCGACGAGGCTCGGCGTGCGGTGAGGAGAGCGCAGCACGCGCGGCCGCCCTTCAAGGAAGCGCCGACGAACTCCGAACGCCGGGCGGATGCCCTTGCGTACGAAGTAAAGGGGGAGGTGACGGCCAACGGCCGGCGCCGGAGGACATTCGTACGCAAGGGCCTCCGTCCGGCGCCGCGCAGAATGCATCCGCCACACGCGTGTCTTCGTCCGACGTCTCTGCGGCTGAAGGGCCCCGCCGGGACAGGCAGGGGCCTGGGCAAATGTCCCCCGGCGCCGGCCGTTGGCCGTCACCTCCTCCTTTACTTTGACCAGACCCCTGCCCGCCCCGACGAGGCTCGGCGTGCGGTGAGGAGAGCGCAGCACGCGCGGCCGCCTTTCAAGGAAACGCCGACGAACTCCGAACGCCGGGCGGATGCCCTTGCGTACGAAGTAAAGGGGGAGGTGACGGCCAACGGCCGGCGCCGGAGGACATTCGTACGCAAGGGCATCCGTCCGGCGCCGCGCAGAATGCATCCGCCACACGCGTGTCTTCACCCGACGTCTCTGCGGCTGAAGGGTCCCGACCAGGCTCGGTGTGCGGTGAGGAGAGCGCAGCACGCGCAGCCGCCTTTCAAGGAAGCGCCGACGAACTCCGAACGCAGGGCGGAGGCCCTTGCGTACGAAGTAAAGGGGGAGGTGACGGCCAACGGCCGGCGCCGGAGGACATTCGTACGCAAGGGCATCCGCCCGGCGCCACGCAGAACAATCCGCGAAGGAGCCTCAGTGCCCGCGACCACCATGCCAATGCTGGTGCCACGCCTGGAACATCAACACGTTCCACAGGTGCGTGTGCCACTTGCGCTCGCCGCGCAGGAACGCCTCCCAGATGCCGCGCACGCGCACCGCATCGAAGCAGCCCTGGTTGCGCAGCAGCTGCGGGTCCAGCAGTGCCTCCGCCCAGTCACGCAACGGCCCCGCCAGCCAGCGCGCCATCGGTGGGCCGAAGCCGCGCTTGGGGCGGTACACCAGCGGTTCCGGCAGATAGCGCGCCAGCAGGTGCTTGAGGATCCGCTTGTGTTCCCCATCGTGGTACTTCAGGTGCTGCGGCAGGCGCCACGCCAGGCGCACCACCTCCATGTCCAGTAGTGGCGCACGGGTCTCGACACCCGCCGCCATGCCCGCACGGTCGACCTTGGCCAGGATGCCCTCGGCCAGGTCCATGCGGAAATCCAGCAGCTGGATGCGCGCCTCGGCCGGCAGCGCCGTGTCCTGCTGCTGGAAGATCGTCAGCGGCTCACGCGCACCCAGCACGACCTGGGCCGGCTGTCGCCAGCGGGTCACCCGCTGCAGGTAATGCCCCTCCACATCGTTGGCAGCGACCTCGGCCACCAGCGCACGCCAGCCACCGAGGCGACCGCGCTCGGCGTTCAAGCGATTGCCGCTGCGCCGCGCCAGGTCGCGTACCCAGTCCGGCAGGCCGCCGCACAGGCGCGCATTGCGCAGCGCGCGGCCATAGCTGGGGTGGCCGAAGAACAGCTCATCGCCACCGTCACCGGTCAGCGCGACCGGCTTGCGCGCCCCCAGCAGTTCACTGGCCAGCAACGTCGGCAGCTGTGAAGCGTCGGCGAAGGGTTCGCACCAGACCTGCGGCAGGCGCTGCAGCAGGTCCAGGCCCTGGCGCGCATCCATGCGGTGCAGGTGGTGCTGCACCCCCAGGTGACGCGCGACCTGCGACGCCCAGTCGCTCTCGTCATGCCCCGGATCGTCGAAGCCGACGGTCCACGCCTCGATCGGCAGGGTCGACTGGGCCTGCATCATTGCCGTCACCAGCGAGGAATCGGTGCCGCCGGACAGGAACGCGCCGCAGGCCAGTGGCGAGTGCATGCGCGCCGCGATCGCCTTCTGCAGTGCTGCTTCCAGCTGGTCGGTGGCCTGTTCCAGGCTCGGCGCCGGCTGCAGCGGCTGCTGCAGCGCGCTCTGCATCGCGTCGCGCGCGCACCAGTAACGCGCGCCACCCTGCGCGGCATGGCTGGAGCGACCTGCGGCGTGGTCACTGAGATCGATGCGCAGCATCGCGCCGGCCACCAGCTTGTGGATGCCGCGGTAGATGGTATGCGGTGCCGGCACGTAGTCATGGCGCAGCAACAGGCTCAGCGCGTCCTGATCGATGCTCGGCGCGAAACCGGCGAAGGCCTGCAGCGCCTTCAACTCCGAGGCGAACAGGAACTGGCCCTGGTACCAGCCGTAATACAGCGGCCGCTCGCCCACCGGATCACGGGCCAGCCACAGCACGCGCGCCTCCCGGTCCCAGACGCTGAAGCCGAAGGCACCCTCGATGCGCGACAGCGCCCGCTGCACACCCCATTCGACGATCGCCTGCAGCAGCAGCCGCGCATCGCTGCAACTACGTGGCAGGTCGCGCAACTGCGCCTGCAGGTCACCGCGGTTGTACAGGCGGCCGTCCAGGCACAGCACGTAGCGACCGCAGTCCGAGCTGAGCGGCTGCAACGGCGTATCGGCCGGCGCCCGGCAGTGGCCCAGCGCGAGGCCGGCCTCGGCGTCGGTCCAGTAGCCGATGCGGCCACGGCCACGCTGCTGCAGGGCACGCAGCATCGGTGCCAGCTGCTGCAGCAGCTGCTCGTCCTCGGCGGGCGGCAGCCAGGCCCCGACCACGCCGCTCATCGGGCGCCTCGGCAGTGGCAGCGGCGGGGTGGGTTGAACAGGCAGCGGGCGGCGGGCGACATGAGGACGGCACGCGGAGCGGAGGAGACTCCATCCTCGGCCGCAGGCCCCGCTGCGTCAGTCGCTTTGCTGTCAGCGATCGTCACCAGCCGTATCACGAAGGTAACGTTTTGTAACAGCGGCAGGCTATGCTGGGCGGCAAGTCGTTGCCGGGACTGAGAACCGGCCGGAGCGCCAGCAACCCCGGCTGAATGGCGCCCGCCCCCGGGACCCGGGCGGCCCGACGGCTGGGATAGCATCGCCGCGCTCGTGCCGTGGCGGTACGTTTGCGTCCACGGAGGCCTTGGAAATGCTGGATATCGTACTGGTCGAAGACGATGCCCGCCTGGGAACGATGGTCAGTGACTACCTGCAGCGGCATGGCTACCAGGTCGCCCATGAACGCAGCGGCGAGCGCGCAGTGGCCCGGATCCTGGCGGAAAAGCCGGCGCTGGTGCTGCTCGATGTCGGCCTGCCCGACCAGGATGGTTTCGAAGTGTGTCGGCAGATCCGGCCCCACTATGACGGCATCATCTGCGTGCTGACCGCCCGCACCGACAACATCGACCAGGTGCTGGGCCTGGAACTGGGAGCCGACGATTACATCGGCAAACCGATCGAGCCGCGGGTGCTGCTGGCCCGGTTGCGTGCCCACCTGCGCCGGCACCGCCGGGTCGAGCCGCGTGACGGCAGCCTGCGCTTCGGCGAACTGAACATCGACCCTTCCACCCGCAACGTGCACCTACAGGGCGGCCTGCTGGAGCTGACCACGGCCGAGTTCGACCTGCTGTTCCTGCTGGCCAGCAACGCCGGCCAGATCCTCGACCGCGATGCGCTGCTGCGCGGCCTGCGCGGGATCGCCTTCGACGGCCTGGACCGCTCGATCGATGCCCGCATCTCGCGCCTGCGCCGCAAGCTGGGCGACAACCCCGAGCAACCGGAACGGATCAAGACCGTCCGCGGCCGCGGCTACCTGTTCAGCCGCTCGGCATGGGGATGACGCGCACGCCGTCGGCGATGCGCGGCCACGCCTTCCACTTCCTGCGCTACGGCATCGGCTTCCTGCTCGCCCACCTGTTGCTGATCGTGCTGGGCCTGTGGGCCTGGGATGCCCTGCTGGAAGACCGCACCGAAGCCGGCCTGCAGGCCGAGATGCGCGGCACGCACGCGCTGCTGCAGCATCGCTTCGCCGAAACCCCGCGTGAGCAATGGCCGGCGCTGGCCCGCGAACTCGACGCTGATTTCGCCTATGCCCTGCGCCTGGTGCCGCTGGCCGAGGCGGCGAAGGCGCTGCCGGCCAGCCAGCGCCCTCCGTTCAACAACGGCCGCGTGCAGATCGACCTGGAGCACATGCGCAGCCTGCAGCGCATCGGTGACAGCGACTACGCGGTGATGCTGGGGCCGCTGGACGAAGCACTGCCCGATGAGGGGTGGCAGGACAGCGAAGTGTCCGGCGTGGCGATCCTGCTGCTGATCCTGATGGTGGCGGTGGCACTGCCGATGTACGTGATGGTCTACCGGCTGTGGCGCGACGTCTCGCAGCTGGCCCAGGCGGCGCGGCGCATGCGCGACGGCCAGCTGGACACGCGTGCGCCGCGCGCCGGCACCGCACTGGTGCGGCCGCTGGCCAATGCCTTCAACCACATGGCCGAGCAGCTGCAGCAACTGCTGGAAAGCCAGCGGGTGCTGGCCCAGGCGGTGGCGCACGAGGTGCGCACGCCGCTGGCACGGATGCGTTTCGGCCTGGCCGAGCTGGAAGACAGCGCACTTGACGACGTGCAGCGCGATGCGCTGGGCGGGCTGCGCACCGACGTTGACCGGCTGCAGCACCTGACCGATGCAGGCGTCGAGTACGCCGCACTGGGCCGCTGCCATCAGCTGACCCGGCAGCGCCTGCAGCTGGCGGCACTGGTGCGTGGCGTGGTCGCCCAGTTCGCACCGTTGCCGATGCCGGTGCAGCAGGCGCTGTCGCCGGTGGGTCTGGTCAACGTCAACCGGCACATGCTGGAACTGGCGCTGCGCAACCTGCTCGGCAATGCCCTGCGGTACGCGCGGCGGCAGATCCGCATTGCCAGCACCGTCAACGACGGCTGGCTGTGCGTACAGGTGGAGGACGACGGCCCCGGCATCGCACCGGAGCTCCGCGGCCAGGTGCTGCAACCCTACGTGCGGCTGGACCCGGGCAGTCCCGGGTTCGGCCTGGGCCTGGCACTGGTGCAGGTGGTGGCCGACAAGCACGGTGGCCACGTCGAGGTGACCGATTCGGAGCTGGGTGGGGCCTGCATCCGCCTGCACCTGCCATTGGAGAGCGGCGGCAGCGCAGAGGGCGAAGCGGCCTGCTAGGCCGCCGGTTCCGCCCGCGGCAAGGCAAACACGAACAGCGCGCCGCGCGCACTGTCACGCAGTTCGATGCGCCGGCCATGCAGCTGCACGATGCGCTGCACGATCAACAGGCCCAATCCGCCGTTCTCGCCGCGCCGGGCACCCAGCGCGGCCGGTGCCTGGAACAGCTGCGTGCGCAGTGCCGGGGCCACCCCGGGACCGTCATCGGCCACGCTCACCTCCACGCTGTCATCGGTTGCGCGCAGGCGCACCTCGATCTGCCCGCCCTCGGGTGCATGCCGCAGCGCGTTGTCGAGCAGGTTGGTCAGCACCCGCTCGACCAGGCCAAGGTCGGCGCGCACCGGCGGCAGGCCGGGCGGGAATGCCGCGTGCAGTTGCTGGCCACGCGCCTGCGCCGCCAGTTCGAACTTCTGCAGCACGTCCTGCAGCAGCTCCGGCAGTGCGAACACCTCCCACTCCAGCCGCACTTCGCCATGCTCCAGCCGCGCCAGCTCGAACAGCGCGCGCGCCAGCCGGCCGACCTTGGCACTCTGTGCCAGGGCGATGCCGAGATAACGGCGCCGCTCGTCCGGCGACAGCGTGGCATCCTTCAATGCCAGCGTTTCCAGGTAGCCGTGCAGCGATGACAACGGCGTGCGCAGGTCGTGCGAGATGTTGGCCACCAGCTCGCGGCGCTGCAGGTCCTGCTGGCGCAGCTGCTGCCACTGCTCGCCCAACCGCTGCGCCATCTGCGCATGCGCATGTTCGAGGATCACCAGTTCATCGCGCTCACCCGGGCGCAGCGGCTCCGCCGGCGGCAGTGGCGTGGGTGCATCGATGTCGAAGGCCTGGATGCGCCGGGTCAGCCGCCGCAGCGGGCGTGTCACCCAGTAGAACGCCACCAGCCCGGCCAGCAGGCCGAGGCCACCAACGAGTGCCACCGACCACAGCGTGGTGTTCCACTGGCTGCCGGCGGCGAGGTCGTCGGCCAGCATCTGCCGGTGCTCGCCCACCAGCACCACGTACACATAACCAGCCTGGCGGCCCTGAACGATCAACGGTGCAGCACTGAACACCTTGCGGCCATCAGCGCTGCGCGGGTCATCGCCGAGGATCGGCAACGGTGCTCCCGCCAGCAGGCGGCGCAGCGGCGCCACGTCCACCCGGGTGCGCACCAGGTGCCCACTGGGCGCATCGTGGCCAAGGATGCGGCCCTGGTCGTCCAGCAGGTAGACCTCGACACTGGGGTTGACCGCCATCAGCTGGCCGAACAGCGCGCGCACCGCGGCATCGCGCATGCCGCTGGTATCCATCAGCTCGCTGCGCTGCGCGATATGTTCGGCCAGGCCCAGCGACAGCCGCTGCACGACTTCCTGCTCGTGGCGGGTGTTGGCCCGCATCTGCAGCGCCAGCAGCGCCATGCAGCACGCCAGCATCAGCGCAGCGGTCACCACCGCCAGCTTCTGCCACAGGTTCGGCTTGATCATGCGGCCGCCCCGGCCGGGTCGACCAGCTTGTAGCCACGGCCCCACACCGTCAGCAACCGCCGCGGGTTGGCCGGGTCGGGCTCGATCTTGCTGCGCAGGCGATTGATATGGGTGTTGACCGTGTGCTCGTAGCCGTCGTGCTGGTAGCCCCAGACCTGGTTGAGCAGCTCCATGCGCGCGAACACCTGGTCCGGGTGACGGGCGAAGAACAGCAGCAGGTCGAATTCGCGCGGGGTCAGCTCCAGCGAGTTGCCATCCACCGAGGCGGTGCGCGCGACCGGGTCCAGCTGCAACCCGCCCAGCTCGATCGCACCGGCATCGATGCGCGCGCTCTGTGCCATCGCCTCGGCGCGGCGCAACAGCGCACGCACCCGCGCCACCAGCTCCGGCATCGAGAACGGCTTGGCCAGATAATCGTCCGCGCCCAGCTCCAGGCCGACGATGCGCTGCGTTTCGCTGCCCCGCGCGCTGATGATGATGATCGGCACGTAACGCGCCATCGCGCGTGCACGCTGGCAGACCTGCAGGCCATCCACGCCGGGCAGCATCACGTCCAGCACCAGTGCGTCCCACGGGCCGTCCTGCTCCAGCAGGCGCAGGCCGGCGTCGCCGCTGGCGGCATGGGCGACCTCGTAGCCTTCATCGCCCAGGTGCATGCGCAGCAGGTCGGCGATGTGGGCATCGTCTTCAACGATCAGCACGCGTTTGGTCGACATCGGCAACTCGGGGCCAGCGGGGAGGCTGGCTGCATTGTGGCGCGGGACGGCCGCCGATACCTCACGAAAAATTGAATCCTGCGTGAGGATTCGTTGACCCGGGCGGGCGCAGCATGGCCCCGTCGCCCCTTCCCGGAGTCCGCCATGTCCCTGTCCCGCCGCCATCTGCTGGGCCTGGGCGGTGTTGCCACCGCCGCCGGCCTGCTCGGCCTGGGGGCCTGCAGCCGCGCCGCCACGGCCGCCGCCGAAGCGCGTCCGTCGCGACAGTTCGAGATCATGCACAGCGATGCCGAGTGGCGCCAACGCCTGACCCCGGCGCAGTACGCGGTGCTGCGCCAGCAGGCGACCGAGCGCCCCTACAGCAGCCCGCTCAACAAGGAGCACCGGCAGGGCACCTTCGCCTGCGCCGGCTGCGCGCTGCCGCTGTTCTCCTCGTCCACCAAATTCGAGAGCGGCACCGGCTGGCCCAGCTTCTGGGCACCGCTGCACAACGCCATCGGCGAAGACCGCGACGTGACCTTCGGGATGCTGAGGGTGGAGGTGCACTGCCGCCGCTGCGGTGGCCACCTCGGCCACGTGTTCAACGACGGCCCGCGCCCGACCGGGCTGCGCTACTGCATGAACGGTGCGGCGATGGTGTTCGTTCCCGGCGCCACGGATGGCACCGCCGACGGCTGGCGGGTGCCGGTCGGTTCTTCTCCTGTTTCCGGAGCCTGACCATGCTGCTGTTGCTGCTTGCCTACCTGGGGGGCGCGCTGACCCTGCTCAGCCCGTGCATCCTGCCGGTGCTGCCGTTCGTGTTCGCGCGTGCCGACCGACCGTTCCTGCGCAGCACGCTGCCGCTGCTGCTGGGCATGGCGCTCACCTTCACCGTGGTTGCCAGCCTGGCCGCGGTCGGCAGCCAGTGGGTGGCGCAGGCCAACCAGGTCGGACGCTGGATCGCCCTGCTGCTGATGGCGCTGTTCGCGCTGGCCCTGCTGTGGCCGCGACTGGCCGACCACCTGCTGGCACCGTTCCAGCGCGTGGGCGCCCGCCTGAGCGCGCGTGCCGATGCCGCCGACGCGGCGGGACGGGGCGGTGCGTGGACATCGCTGCTGATCGGCATCGCCACCGGCCTGCTGTGGGCGCCCTGCGCGGGGCCGATCCTTGGCCTGGTGCTGACCGGTGCCGCCCTGCATGGCGCCAGCGTGGGGACCAGCACCCTGCTGCTGGCGTATGCGCTGGGCGCGATCACTGCGCTGGCGCTGGCGGTGTGGGTCGGCGGCCGCGTGTTCCGTGCGCTGCAGGCGCGGCTTGGCCTCGGCGATGCGCTGCGCAAGGGGCTGGGCGTGGCCGCCCTGCTGGCGGTGGTGGCGATCGGCCTGGGCTGGGATACCGGCCTGCTGACCCGTCTTTCCACGGTCAGCACCGCCCGCATCGAGCAGGGCCTGCTGGATGCGGTACCCGGCGCGCAGCCGTCGGCACCGCCGATGATGATGATGGCCGGGGCCAACGCCGCTGCCGATGCACCGCTGCCGGTGGAAGGCACCCTGCCCGCGCTGGACGGTGCCACCGGCTGGCTCAACAGCCCCCCGCTGGCAGCCCAGCAGCTGCGCGGCAAGGTCGTGCTGATCGATTTCTGGACCTACTCCTGCATCAACTGCCTGCGCGCGATGCCGTTCGTGCACGAATGGGAGCGCCGCTACCGCGACCACGGCCTGGTGGTGATCGGCGTGCACACGCCGGAGTTCGCCTTCGAGCGTGACCCGCGCAACGTGATGAAGGCGGTGCAGCAGCTGAAGGTCGAGTACCCGGTGGCGCTGGACAACCAGTACACGATCTGGCGCGCGTTCAACAACCGCTACTGGCCGGCGCAGTACTTCGTCGACGCACAGGGCAACATCCGCGGCCACCAGTTCGGTGAAGGCAACTACGCGCGCTCGGAACAGATGATCCGTCGCCTGCTGGCCGACGCCGGGCAGACGAACCTGCCGCCGCCCGCCGATCCCGCTGCCGCCGAGCTGAAGGGCGTGGCCGCGCAGGCCGACATGAGCAACCTGCGCTCGCCGGAAACCTACCTGGGCCACGCCCGTGCCGAGCAGTTCGCCTCGCCCGGCGGGCAGCGCAGCGACGCCGCGTTCGACTACACGCTGCCGGCCAGCCTGGCGTTGAACCAGTGGGGACTGTCCGGGCGCTGGACCATCACCGACGAGGCCGCACAGCTGCAGCAGGCTGGCGGCCGCATCGCCTTCCAGTTCCATGCCCGCGACCTGCACCTGGTGCTGGCACCGGGCCAGGAAGGAACGCCGGTGCGCTTCCGCGTCTGGCTGGATGGCAAGCCGCTGCCCGCCGCCGACGCCGGCAGTGATGTCGGTGCCGATGGCAGTGGCGTGGTCGACGAGCACCGCCTGTACCAGCTGGTGCGCCAGCGCGGCACGGTCGGCCCGCACCGCTTCGAGATCGAGTTCCTCGATGCGGGCGTGCAGGCCTATGCCTTCACCTTCGGTTGAACCGGGAGGACATGATGAAACTCTCCTTTGAACAGGGCATCGCCGCCGGTGTGGCCGGCCTGGTGGCCACGGCCTTGATTGCCGGCGTGCTGCTGGTCGACCACGGCGCGGCTGCGGCACCGGTCGAAGCCAGCGCGCAGATCCAGGCACTGCCGGCCCCCACCGGCGATGCGGCGTTCCGCGATGACGCGACCCACGCCAGCGTGGTGTTCGCCGGTGGTTGCTTCTGGGGCGTGCAGGGCGTGTTCCAGCACGTCAAGGGCGTGAGCAACGCGGTCTCCGGCTATATCGGTGGCAGTGCGGCCAATGCGCGTTATGAGCACGTCAGCGGTGGCCAGACCGGCCATGCCGAAGCAGTGAAGATCGACTACGACCCGCGCCAGGTCAGCTACGGGCAGCTGATGCAGGTGTTCTTCTCGGTCGCGCACGACCCGACCCAGCTCAACCGCCAGGGGCCCGACCACGGCAGCCAGTACCGCTCGGCGATCTTCAGCGATGACGCCCGCCAGCAGGCCGCCAGCCGCGCCTACATCACCCAGCTCGGCCAGGCCGGCAGCTACCGCGCACCGATCGTCACCCAGCTGGTCAGCGGCCAGCGCTTCTACCCGGCCGAGAGTTACCACCAGAACTACATGACCAACTACCCGCAGGCGGCCTACATCCGCTACTACGACGCACCGAAGCTGGCGGCCCTGGCCAAGCAGTTCCCGGCGCTGTACCGGCGCGAGGCGGTGCTGGTGCCGATGCGGTAACGACCTGGGTAGCGCCTTCTGCTGGCCGGCAACCGCACTGTTCCGGATCCCGGGATGGCCGGCCAGCGGCCGGCACTACCCAAAAAAAGACGCACGGCCATCCAGCCGTGCGCTTGGAAAATACCGGCCACGCCCCGATCAGGCCCGGCCGACGACAACATGCTAGGCTCGCCATCATCACGGGTACAGCACCAGATGGCGGGATCTTCGATGGATACAGATGACCAGGCCACGATGATTCCTCCCCGCTACCAGCGGCTGTCCGATGAACTGGCCGAGGCCATCCATGGCGGACGTCTTCCGGTCGGCAGCCGCCTGCCCTCGCTGCGGCAGATGGCCTCGCAGCGCAGGCTCAGCCTGAACACCGTGATTGCCGCCTACCGCCAGCTGGAAGATGCCGGTCTGGTGATTCCGCGGCCCAAGGCCGGCTTCGAGGTGGCGCCGCGGTTATCGGTACCGGAACGGTCACTGCGCGATGTGCCCTCGGCCCCGACCGCACCGCTGCAGCAGGTACTCATGGCGCGGGTGCTGGAGGCACAGCGCCGCCCGGGCGTGGTCGACCTGGCCTTCGCCGGCCCGCGCGGTCGGCAGTTCTACCCGGGCGCGCAGGTGGCCCGTCACACCGCGCAGGTGCTGCGCCATGGCCAGCAGACGGTGGAGACCTACGCGCGCCCGAACGGCTCGCCACGCCTGCTGGCGCAGATCGTGCGGCGTGGCCCGCGCATGGGGCTGCATACCCACAGCGAGCGCCTGCTGTTGACCCATGGTGCGATGGAGGCCCTGCAGCTGGCCCTGCGCGCGGTGACCGAACCGGGCGACGCGGTGGGCATCGAGGCGCCCTCCTACTTCAACCTGTACCCGTTGCTGGCCAACCTCGGCCTGCAGGCCATCGAGCTGCCCACCCATCCGCAGCACGGCCTGGAGGTCGATGCGCTGGAGGCGATGCTGGAGCACACGCCGCTGGCCGCACTGGTGGTGATGCCCACCGTGCACAATCCGCTGGGCTGTACCATGCCGACCGCCGCCAAGCAGCGCCTGGCCGAGCTGGTCAATGCACGCCAGCTGCCGCTGATCGAGGATGCGGTGTATGCCGAGCTGCAGTTCTGCGAGCCACCGGCTCCGTTGCTGAAAGCCTTCGATCGCGACGGCTGGGTGATGGTCGTGGGAGGCTTTTCCAAGACGCTGGCGCCGGATTACCGCATCGGCTGGCTGGATGGCGGCCGCTTCGCCGAACGCATCGCGCTGCTGAAATTCCAGTCCACCGGCGGCGAGCCACAACTGCTCGGCGATGCGGTCGCGGCGTATCTGGAGGCGGGCAGCTACGAGCATCACCTGCACCGCATGCGCCGGCTGTACCGCGAACAGGTGGGACGGCTGCGCCAGCTGGTGGCCGAACACTTCCCGGCCGGGACCCGCGCGACCGAACCGCAGGGCGGCTTCCTGCTCTGGCTGGAACTGCCGGGCGTGGACACGCGCGAGCTGTTCGAGCGAGCGCTGCAGGAGGACATCGTGTTCATGCCCGGCCAGGTGTACTCGCGCGGTGCGCGCTATCGCCACTGCCTGCGCCTGTCGTGCTGCCAGACGCTGGATGCGCGCTTCACCGGTGCGGTGGAGCGGCTGGGTGCGATCCCACGGGAGCTGGCGGCTGCAGCACGGTAGTGCCGGCCGCTGGCCGGCACCATCGGGATCACCGGGTGGATGCAGTTGCCGGCCAGCGGCCGGCACTACCCAGGATCAATCGAGCAGGTGCGCGCTCAGCGCTTCGCCGTCCGCCCCCGGCAGATGGGGCAGCCGTCCCCAGCACGGCATCGGCAGCCGCTGCCGCAGCGTGGCGATGTTCTCGTCCTGGCGCTGCATGGCCGGATCGATGTGGTTGCCGATCCAGCCCAGGCACTCCACGCCACTGGCCTGCAGCGACTGCGCGGTCAGGCGCGCATGGTTGACGCAGCCCAGCCGCATGCCCACCACCAGCAGCACCGGCAACTGCAGTGCACGTACCAGGTCGAGCTGGTCCAGCGTGGCCGAGACCGGTGCCAGCCACCCACCGACGCCCTCCACCACCACGATGTCGGCCTGCGCGCGCAGTCGCGCGAACGCGGCCACGATCCGCGTCAGTTCCACCTGCACGCCGTCCTCGGCAGCGGCCAGCTCCGGTGCCAGCGGCTGCCGCAGCGCGTACGGGTTCAGATCGGCATAGTCCGGCACCGGCCGGCTGGCCGCCTGCAGGGCCAACGCGTCCTCGTTGCGCAGGCCCTGCCCCAGGTCTTCGCTGCCACTGGCCACCGGCTTCATGCCCACCGCGCGCAGGCCGCGCCGCCGCAGCGCATGCAGCAGCGCGGTGCTGGCCGCGGTCTTGCCGATTTCGGTGTCGGTGCCGGTGATGAACAGGGCGGGCGGCAGCGTAGCGGGCAACGGCATCGATGGGCTCCAACAGGGCAACAGAGCGTGCATTATCGCCGGCCCGGCGCGCTTGCTAGACTGCGGGCATGTTCGCCAATGCCTCGCTCACCGGCAGCAAGCCGGAACAATACGCCCAGCTGCTGGAACAGGCCCGTGGCCTGGTCTACGCCGAGTCCGACCGCATCGCCAACGCGGCCAACCTCTCCGCACTGGTCTACCACGCCCTGCCCGACCTGAACTGGGTGGGCTTCTACCTTTACGACGGCAAGGAACTGGTGGTCGGCCCGTTCCAAGGCCTGCCGGCCTGCGTGCGCATCCCGCTGGACAAGGGCGTGTGCGGTGCCGCCGCCAGCCAGCGCGTGACCCAGCGCGTGGACGACGTCGATGCCTTCCCCGGCCACATCGCCTGCGATTCGGCCTCGCGCTCGGAACTGGTGGTACCGCTGCTGCGCGGTGATGAACTGATCGGCGTGTTCGACATCGACAGCCCGAAGATCGGCCGCTTCGACGCCGATGACCAGGCCGGCCTGGAAGCCATCGCCCGGGTATTCGTCGAGGCGCTGGGATGAGCGCACCCAAGCTGCGCAACATCGGCCCCAAGAGCGCGGCCTGGCTGCGCCAGGTCGGCCTGCGCAGCCGCGAGGATCTGGTCGCGATCGGTGCGGTGGGCGCCTTCGTCAAGGTCAAGCGCGCCGGCTTCAAGCCCAGCCTGAACCTGCTGTACTCGCTGGAAGGCGCGTTGCTGGACTGCCACTGGCAGGAACTCAGCGAGCCGCAGCGTGAGGCGCTGGTGCAGGATTACGAAGCACGCATCGCCGCGCATCCGCTGAAGGCGGCCGGCCCCGCCTCGGGCCCGGTGCACGAACAACGCTTCGATGCCGACGATGACGCTGAAGACAGCGTTGCCGAGGATGCAGACGAGGATTGACGGCCTGGTAGTGCCGGCCGCTGGCCGGCAACTGCATGATCTTCGCAGCGTTCCCGAGGCTGCCGGCCAGCGGCCGGCACTACCGAGGGGTTACGGCTGCTGCAGTTCCAGCAGCTCGCCTGCCAGCCCGGCTTCGCCACGTTCCAGCCATACCCGCAGGCGCGTGCCGTGGTCGATGCGCAGCGCCCAGCACAGCGACATCGGCAGGCCGCAGACCTGCGACAGCACCATGCGCAGCGGGCCACCATGGCTAACCACCAGCGTCGGCACCGGATCATCCTCGTCCAGCAGGCGGTCGAGCGCGCGCGCGATGCGCCGCTCGAAGTGGCCCCAGCTTTCGCCGTTCGGCGGTGGGAACGCATGCGGATCGGCGTGGAAGGCAGCGAGTGCATCCTCCGGCAGGTCGAACAGCGACTGCCCGTCCCAATCGCCGAAATCCAGCTCTTCCCATTCCTCGTCTGCTTCCACGTCCAGCCCGCGCGGGGTGGCCAGGGCCATCGCCGTGTGCAGCGAGCGCAGCCGCGGCGAACTGATCACCCGCTCCCAGGGCTGCGCGGCGTAGGCATCGACCAGTTCCTGCGGCAGGCGGGCCAGCTGCGGTGGATCGCTGCGGCCATCGAGGAACTCATCGCGACCGTTGCCGGCATGGCGGACCAGGTCGAGGATCATGCGCGCGTCCTGTACAGGCAACGCGGGAACAGCGGAAAACAGGCGGACATCGGCAACGGCACCACGGGATCAAGGGGCCATTCTAAAGGCATGGCAAAGGCAGTCGAGCAAGCGCGGCGCTACGGGCCGCCTGCGATGCCGTAGACTGCGCGCACTTCCAGGTGACCTGCGGCCACGGCCGGCAGGTTGAAACGGGAAGCCGGTGACGCGTGATTCCACGCCATGCCGGCGCTGCCCCCGCAACGGTAAGCACGTCAGTTCCAGGCAACAACGCCACTGTGCCCTGTGCATGGGAAGGCGCCTGGACGGTGGCCCCCCGGCCACCCGGCGGCAAGCCCGGAGACCGGCCCGGAAGCCTCAGGTCGCGATGCGGTGGGCATGGCGCTGGATGACCGCAGCCTGCGCTGCGGCGTCGGCGCATGCCTGCCTTCGCGGCTCCTCCCCTTCGCCACGCGGGCGTGCGTGGCACCTGGAGTTCCCCATGAAGCTGCAGTCCCGAATGCTGTCCCTGGCCGTGCTGGCCGCCCTGCCCGCGCTGGTCCAGGCCGCCGATGACACCACCGCGCTCGACCAGATCCTGGTCACCGCCACCCGCACCCCGATCGCCCTGCAGGACAGCATCGCGCCGGCGCAGGTGATCGACCGCGCCCAGATCGAATCCAGCCAGGCCACTTCACTGCAGGAACTGCTGCGCGGCCGCGCCGGCATCAACCTGACCAATGCCGGCGGGCTGGGCAAGCAGAGCTCGCTGTTCCTGCGCGGCACCAACTCGGGCCACACCGTGGTGCTGGTCGATGGCGTGCGCATCAACAGCGCCGACCTCGGCCTGGCGATGTACCAGGACCTGCCGCTGGCGCAGATCGAGCGCGTGGAGATCGTGCGTGGCCCGCAGTCCAGCCTGTACGGTGCCGACGCCATCGGCGGCGTGATCCAGATCTTCACCCGCCGCACCCCGGGCGATTTCGCGCCGCACTTCCAGCTCGGCGGTGGCAGCAACGGCCTGCGCGAGGCCAGCGGCGGCATCGGCGGCGGTACCGAGCGCGGCTGGTTCGGCGCCGACATCGCCTACCAGCATTCTGATGGCATCGATGCCTGCCGCGGCTCGGCAACGCTGTTCACCGGTTGCTTTGCCGACGAACATGACCGCGACGGCTACCGCAACCTGTCCAAGAGCCTGCGCGGCGGCTACACCTTCAACGACCAGTGGAGCGTGGAAGGCAGCGCACTGCGTGCCGACGGCAAGAACCACTACGACGGCTACTACAACTACTCGGAAACCCGTCAGCAGGTGCTGGCCGGCAAGGTGCGCTACACCCCGTCCGAGCGCCTGGCATTGACCGCCAATGTCGGCCGCAGCGACAACGAGTCGGACAACGTCGGCGACTTCGGTGCGCGTGGCAGTGCGCAGACCCACCGCGACAGCGCCTCGCTGCAGGGTGACATCGGCTTGGCCGAGGGCCAGCTGCTGAGCACCGGTGTGGACTGGAGCCAGGACAACCTGGATGGCAGCAGTGCCGGCTATCTGGTCGACAGCCGTCGCAACACCGGCGTGTTCGTGCAGTACCAGGGCCGCTTTGGTCGCCACCAGCTACAGGCCAGTGCGCGCAACGACGACAACCAGCAGTTCGGCAACCATGCCACCGGCAGTGTCGGCTGGGCGATGGAACTGGGACACGGCCTGCGCGTCAATGCCAGCTACGGCACCGCGTTCAAGGCGCCGACCTTCAGCGACCTGTACGACCCGTGGAGCGGCGTGCCGACGTTGAAGCCGGAGAAGTCCAAGAGTGCCAACCTGGGGGTTTCGCAGCAGGGCCAGGGCTGGCATTGGGGCCTGGATGTGTACGAGACCCGCATCGATGACCTGATCACCTACGATGCGTCGACGTTCAGGATGCAGCAGGTGGAGAAGGCGCGCATCCGCGGCGCCGAACTGACCGGTGGCATGCTGCTGGCCGGCTTCGACCTCAACGCGCAGCTGAGCTACACCGACCCGCGCAACCGCACCCGCGGCAGCAGCCAGTTCGACAAATGGCTGCCGCGTCGTGCACAGCAGACTGCGCGCCTGGACATCGATCGCCGCTTCGGGGACTTCCGTGCCGGCCTCACCGTGCAGGGTGCGGGCAAGCGCTATGACGACGCCTCGAATGCGGTGAAGGTGGGCGGCTACGGTACGCTGGATGTTCGCGCCGAATACGCATTGACGCCGTCGTGGTCGCTGCTGGCGCGCGCTGCCAACGTGTTCGACCGCCGCTATGAAACAGTGGCGTGGTTCAACCAGCCCGGTCGCGAGTACCAGCTGAGCGTGCGTTACCAGCCGAAATGACCGCGACGGTCATGGTGGTGCCGGCCAGCGGGCGGCAACATCATGACCTTCGGCGACGTCCTCGGGGTTGCCGGCCAGCGGCCGGCACTACCCGTTGCGTTGGCCCTGGGTTGCCGGCCAGCGGCCGGCACTACCCGATGCGTTGGCCCTGGGTTGCCGGCCAGCGGCCGGCACTACCTGTTGCGTCGGCCTTGGGTTGCCGGCAAGCGGCCGGCACCACCTGTTGCGTTGGCTGGGTTACCGGCCCGCGGCCAACCCCGGCAACTCACGCAGGTCGTCGATCACTGCCACCGCATGCGCGCTGGCCAGATCCAGGCCGCGCGGGTAGCCGTAGCGCACCAGCGCGATCGGCATGCCGGCCTCTTCGGCGGCGCGGTAGTCGGTCAACGAATCTCCCACCATCAGGCAGGCGTCCACCGGCAGCGCGAAATGCGTAGCGATGTGCCGCAGCGGTTCGCCACTGGGCTTGCGCTGCGGCAGCGAATCGCCCCCCAGTACCAGCGCGAACGCATCACCAATGCCCAGGTGCTGCAGCAGAGGCGGCACCAGTGCTTCGGGCTTGTTGGTGCAGATCGCCAGTGGCACGTCGCGCGCGCGCAGCTGCGCCAGTGCGTCGGCCACGCCATCGAACAGGCGCGGGCTGCGCAGCAGGCACTCGCGGTAGTGCACCATGAAGACCGGCATCACCTCGGCCAGGTCGACCTCACGACCGGCGGCGTGCACGGCCTGTTCGACCAGGCGGCGCACGCCGTCGCCGATCCAGCCGAGCACGGTGGCTTCCGGCACGCGTGCCATGCCGATGTCTTCCAGCGTGCGGTTCAGTGCTTCGGCGATATCAGCTGCGCTGTCGACCAGCGTGCCATCAAGGTCGAACACGACCAGCGGATAGGGATACGACAAGGGACGGCACCTGCACGACGTGGGGCCGCCCATTGTACGCCGCTGGTTTCTGCGCCGATCCGCCTCAGCCGATCCGGCGCGCGCGGGTGGCCAGGAACGTGGGCAGGTAGCGGTCGATCAGGAAGCGCGGCTGCGGCTGCCAGTCTTCCATGAAGCGATCGATGACGAACCCCGCATCCAGCTGGCCGCCGATCAATTCGGTCAGGCTGTGGCCAAAGGTCAGCGCATCGCCGCGGGCGAGTTTCGCCTCACGTTCGGCGGCGGGCAGGTCTTCCAGGTCCGAATAGGGAATGGCGTACTGCGGCCGGATCAGGCCCTGCGCATCGAGCTGCGGATCGCGCGCACCGACGAACAGCACCGGGTTGTAGAAGCTGGCCATCAACATGCCATCGCGCGCGAGCACGCGCCGGCATTCGGTCCAGACCGGGCGCACGTCGGGCACGTACAGATTGGAAATGGGGTGGAACACCACATCGAAGCTGTCATTGGCAAATACGTGCAGGTCGCGCATGTCGCCCTGCACCGTGCGCAGCCGCAGGCCGTCGCGCGCCGCCACGCTGCGGTCCTGTTCCAGCTGCCCGTCGGACAGGTCGAACACGGTGACGTCGGCCCCGGCCGCCGCCAGCACCGGTGCCTGCTGGCCACCGCCCGAGGCCAGGCACAGCACCCGGCGGCCGCGCACATCGCCCAGCCAGTCCAGCGGCAGGGCGCGGGGCGTCAGGTGCACCTGCCAACGCCCTTCGCGCGCGGCGGCAATCGTTGAACTCTCCACCGGGCGCGACCATTCGCGCACTTCGCTGGCCTGGCGGTCCCAGGCAGCACGGTTGTGGTCGATCAAGGCCTGTCCATGGTTCATGTGTTCTCCTTGCCCGGTGGGCGCCAATCCAGATCCTGGAAGGCCGGGCTGGCGAAGCACTCGGCCAGGTAGTCCAGGAATCGCCGCATGATAGCGGGCTGCTGGCGGCGTGACGCGTACACGGCATGAATACCGAGTTCGTCCAGACTGAACGCAGGCAGCAGTTCGATCAGTTCACCGCTGCGCAGCAACGGTGCCACCTGGTAGGTCGGCAGCATGGCGATGCCGGCACCGGCCCGCACCGCCTCCAGCAGCAGCGAGGCCTCGTTGGCACTGATGTTGCCGCCCACCGCCACCGACAGCGAACGGCCATCGCGGTGCAGCTGCCACAGGCTCTTGCCGACGTAATGGTGGGTCAGGCAGTTGTGCGCGGCCAGGTGCTCGGGGGCGGTGGGCGTGCCGCGTGCCTGCAGGTACGACGGCGTTGCGCACAGTACCGAGCGGCAGGTGGCCAACCGCCGCGCGATCAGGCTGGGGTCGATCTGGCGCGCGATGCGCACCGCCAGGTCCACCCGCTCCTCCACCAGGTTCACCATGCGGTCGACCAGCAGCAGCTCGATGCGCGCGGCAGGATGGCGCGCAACAAAGCCGGCAACGGCCCGTGCCAGGTGGCTCTGCCCGAACGACACGCTGGCGGTGACCCGCAGCGTGCCGTGTGGCTCGGGATCGTCGCTGGCCAGCTCGCCCTGCAGTTCCTCACCGATCGCCAGCATCTGGCGGAAGCGCGCCAGCGCCGCCTCGCCCGGGCCGGTCAGGCTGACCCGGCGCGTGGTCCGGTGCAGCAGGCGCGCGCCCAGCCAGGCCTCGACCTCGGCCAGGTAGCGGCTGACCATCGCCCGCGACATGTCCAGCACCTCGGCGGCCGCGGTCAGGCTGCCACGCTCGGCCACTTCGACGAACACGGTCATGGCGGTCAATCGGTCCATATGCTCGATCCATGCAACAAACAAGCGCGTTATACGCTGTTTTTCGGCCGACTGCAGGGCCCTAGAGTGGCCCCATTCCCACCCCACACCGCCCCACGGAGTCCTGCCATGAAGATCGCCCTCGTTGGTTCCACCGGCAACATCGGCCGCCAGATCGCCCGCCACGCGCTGGCCCGCGGCCACGAACTCACCGTCATCGTGCGCAGCGCGCAGGACCTCCCGGCTGAACTGGCCGGTGCGCATCCAGTGGTCGCCTCGCTGGACGACCTGGATGCGCTGGTCGCCGCCATTGCCGGCCACGACGTGCTGGCCAGTGCCTACGGCCCGCGCCCCGGCGATGACATCGGCCGTGTGGGCGAGGTCGCCGCGCAGCTGGCCGCCGCCGCACGCAAGGCCGGCGTGCCGCGCCTGGTGGTGGTCGGTGGTGCCGGCAGCCTGGAAGTCGCGCCCGGCGTTCAGCTGGTCGATACCCCCGACTTCCCGGAGGCCTACAAGCCGTACGCGCTGGCCCATCGCGAGGCGTTCAACCGCCTGCAGGCAGTGGACGACCTGGACTGGACCTTCTTCTCGCCGGCCGCCGAAATCGGCCCGGGCGAAGAGCGCGGCCAGTACCGCGTGCAGCCCAAGGCCTTCCTCGCCGATGCCAGCGGCCACAGCCGCATCAGCTACGCCGACTACGGTGCAGCGTTCGTCGCCGAGCTGGAAGCACACCAGTACCCGAAGCAGATCATCACGGCCGCGTATTGATCCACGCACGTCCCTTGTAGAGCAGAGCCCGCGCTCGGCTCTACGCGAACATGCAGCCGGGCATTGGCCCGGCTCTACACAAGGAATTCCCATGCGTACCGCTGCCCTGCTGCTCCCCCTCGCCCTGGCCGCCAGCTTCACCAGTGCACCGCTGCTCGCCGCACCGGCCACCCCGGCGCCGGCAGCGGCGACGAAATCCCAGCTGCACCTGCAGACCTTCCATCCCGGCCCGCAGGCGATGTTCTCGGTCTCCTCGGTGCTGATCGAAGGCCGCCACGACGCGATCCTGGTCGATGCGCAGTTCGGTGCCAGCGACGCGCGCAAACTGGTCGAACGGATCCGCGCCAGCGGCAAGCAGCTGACCACGATCTACATCAGCCACGGCGATCCGGACTACTACTTCGGCCTGGCCACCGTGCAGGACGCCTTCCCGCAGGCACGCATCGTCGCCACCGCGCAGACCGTTGCGCATATCCGGCAGACGCAGGCCGGCAAGCTGGCCTACTGGGGACCGAAGATGGGAGCCGATGCGCCGGCGCGCATCGTCGTGCCGCAGGTGCTGGACGGTGATGCCCTGCAGCTGGAAGGCCAGCGCCTGCCGCTGATCGGCCTGGACGGCCCGACCCCGGACCGCACCGTGCTGTGGGTGCCGTCGCTGCGCGCGATCGTTGGTGGCATTCCGGTGGTGGCCGGCGAGCACGTGTGGATGGCCGACACGCAGACGCCGAAGTCGCACACCGACTGGCTGCAGACCCTGCAGCGACTGCAGGCACTGAAGCCGAAGGTGGTGGTGCCGGGGCACTACGCGCCGGGTGCGGCGCTGGATGCCAGTGCACTGCGCTTCACTGCGGACTACATCCGCACGTTCGATGCCGAAACGGCAAAGGCCAAGGACAGTGCGGCGCTGGTGAAGGCGATGCAGTCGCGCTACCCGACGCTGGCCGGCGTGGCGTCGCTGGAGCTGAGTGCAAAGGTGGCCAAGGGCGAGATGCAGTGGCCATGAGGTAGGGCGTTTTCTTTTGCAGGGCTGCGCCCTGCACCTGCAGAGGCAACAGCAACAGCCGAAGCAACAGCAACAGCTGGCTATCCGTGGGATGGCGAGGTGGGTCCGGTTGCGGGGGACGCCGTGAATCCGTCCATGGAGGCTCGGTCGCGCCATCCATGGCGCTCACGCCCCCGCAACCGGACCCACCCCGCCTTCGACAGATATCGGCAATCTACTGGGGTCGGATCCCGTTGCTGCGCAACGGGCGCTGACCCCGCCTTTGACGATCAGAGGGATGTGGACTCGTTCGGTCCGTGCTCGAACAACTCCCCCTGCACCACCGCCTCCTTCTCGCGGAAGCCGCCGAGCCCGACGCCAACCAGGCGGTAACGGGTCTCCGCCGGCAGGTCGACGCGGGCGCGCAGGGCCAGCGCGATGTCGCGCAGTTCTTCCATCGATTCCGGCGCGCGCTCCGGGGTGAAGCTGCGGGTGAGGATGCGGAACTGCGCGGTCTTCAGCTTCAGCACCACGGTATGGCCGACACGCTCGGTCTTGCGGGTGGCCTTCCAGGTCTTCTCCGCCAACTGCACGATTGCCTCGGTCAGGTCTTCCAGCAGCAGGTCTTCGGCGAAGGTGTCCTCCGAGGAAATCGACTGCACCTGCTGGTCCGGCTCCACCGGCCGCTCGTCGATGCCGCGCGCCCGGTTGTACAGGCTGCGCCCGAAACTGCCGAACGCCTCTTCCAGATCGGTCAATGCCCATTGCCGCAGGTCGCCGCAGGTGACGATGCCGCGCGCGGCCAGCTTGCCCTCCATCACCTTGCCCACGCCAGGCACCCGCTTCACCGGCAGCGGCAACAGGAACGCGTCCACCCGCTGCGGTGGAATCACGAACTGGCCATCCGGCTTGCGCCAGTCCGACGCGATCTTGGCCAGGAACTTGTTCGGCGCGATCCCGGCTGAAGCAGTCAGGTGGGTTTCCTCGCGGATCTGAGCGCGGATGGTGCGCGCGATGTCGGTGGCCAGCTCGATGCCACTCTTCGGCTCGGTCACGTCCAGGTAGGCCTCGTCCAGCGACAGCGGTTCGACCAGGTCGGTATGCCGCAGGAAGATCGCGCGTACCTGCTGTGACACCGCCTTGTAACGCGCGAAATCCGGCGGTACGAAAATCGCGTCCGGGCACAGGCGCTCGGCGCGCACCGCGGGCATCGCCGAACGCACGCCGAACACGCGTGCCTCGTACGAGGCCGCACACACCACCGAACGCGCGCCGCGCCATGCCACAACCACCGGCTTGCCGCGCAGTGACGGATCGTCGCGCTGCTCCACCGACGCGTAGAACGCGTCCATGTCAACGTGGATGATCTTGCGCAGTCGGGTCATGTCGGGCGGAAAAGACGGGGGCGGGCCAGGCAGGCCACACGCCGAAGTATGGTCGTTGCACATCAACAGGATGCGCGTATTCCCTTGAAAACTCTACGGTTGCGTACGGTTGAAATGTTTGATCGGCACAGTTTCCACGGGCATCCTCGAGAACTTGTTTCCCCGTTTCCCCGCTTCCAGGATTGTGCTTCATGACCCGTCTCCACGCGTTCAACCGCGAACAGCTGCTGGCCAGCGCACGCGGTGAACTGTTCGGCACCGCCGCCGGCCGTTTGCCCAACGATCCGATGCTGATGTTCGACCGCATCACCGACATCCACGAGGACGGCGGACCGCACGGCAAGGGCATGGTACGCGCCGAGCTGGATATCCGCCCGGACCTGTGGTTCTTCGGCTGCCACTTCATCGGCGACCCGGTGATGCCCGGCTGCCTCGGCCTGGACGCCATGTGGCAGCTGACCGGCTTCTTCCTGACCTGGCTGGGGGCCCCTGGCAAGGGCCGCGCGCTGGGCTGTGGCGAAGTGAAATTCACCGGCCAGGTACTGCCGGACGCCAAGCGGGTGCGCTACGAGATCGACATCAGCCGGGTCATCAACCGCAAGCTGGTGATGGCCCAGTCGGACGCCCGCATGTACGTGGATGACCGCGAGATCTACAGCGCGCGCGACCTGCGCGTCGGCCTGTTCACTGAAACCGGGAGCTTCTGATGCGTCGCGTCGTCATCACCGGCATGGGCATCACGTCCTGCCTCGGCAATGATCTGGATACCGTATCGTCTGCGCTGCGCGAAGGGCGCTCGGGTATCACCCAGCTGGCCGACCACGCCGAGGCCGGGCTGCGCAGCCAGGTCGGCGGCCGTGTCGACCTCGACCTGGACGCACTGATCGACCGCAAGCAGAAGCGCTTCATGAGCGATGCGGCAGCCTTCGCCTACCTGTCCATGCGCGATGCCATCGCCGACGCCGGGCTCAGCCCCGAGCAGGTCAGCCACCTGCGTACCGGCCTGATTGCCGGCTCCGGCGGCGGCTCCAGCGAATGGCAGATCGGTGCCGTCGACCTGCTGCGCGAACGGGGCGTGCGCAAGGTCGGCCCGTACATGGTGCCGCGCACGATGTGCTCGACGGTCTCGGCCTGCCTGGCCACGGCCTACCAGATCAAGGGCGTCAGCTACTCGCTGTCGGCCGCCTGCGCGACCTCGGCGCACTGCATCGGCGCCGCCGCGGACATGATCCGCCACGGTGCGCAGGACATCATGTTCGCCGGTGGTGGCGAAGACCTGCACTGGTCCATGAGCGTGATGTTCGACGCGATGGGCGCGCTGTCGACCAGCTTCAACGACACTCCGGCCAGCGCCTCGCGCCCGTACGACAAGGATCGCGACGGCTTCGTCATCGCCGGTGGCGGCGGCATGCTGGTGCTGGAGGATTACGACCACGCCGTCGCACGCGGCGCGCGCATCCATGCCGAGCTGATCGGCTATGGCGTGACCTCCGATGGCGCCGACATGGTGGCGCCCTCCGGTGAAGGCGCGGTGCGCTGCATGAAGATGGCACTGCAGGGCGTCGACCGCCCGCTGGATTACCTCAACACCCACGGCACCTCGACCCCGCTGGGCGATGTCACCGAGCTCAACGCGATCCGCGAAGTATTCGGCGACGCGGTGCCGCCGCTGTCCTCGACCAAGGCGCTGTCCGGCCATTCACTGGGTGCGGCCAGCGTGCACGAGGCGATCTACTGCCTGCTGATGATGCGCGACGGCTTCGTGGCCGGTTCGGCCAACATCGCCGAGCTGGACCCGAAGGTGGTGGATTTCCCGATCCTGCGCGAGAGCCGCGCACAGAAGCTGGACACGGTGATGTCCAACAGCTTCGGCTTCGGTGGCACCAACGCGGCGCTGGTGTTCGGTCGGGTGTGATGGGGCAGGCGTGCCGACCAGCGGTCGGCACCCACCGTTACCTCGGCAGCAACGGCAGCAGCAACGCGTGCGCATCCACCAGCGAGCCGACGATGCGGTGGCCCAGTGCGCGCAGATCTTCATCCGGATGTACCAGGTCCGGCACCTGGATCACGGTCATTCCCGCCGCCAGTGCAGCGCGCGTGCCGGCCGGTGAATCTTCCAGCGCCAGGCAACGTTCTGGCGCCTGGCCCAGCCGCTGCGCGGCCAGCAGGTAGATGTCCGGCGCCGGCTTCGGCCGCGCCACGTCGCCACTGGTGATCACCGCATCGAAATACGGCAGCAGGCCGGCAGCGGCCAGCTTGCGGCCGGCCCGCGGCTGCCGCGTGGTGGTGGCCACCGCACGCGGGATCGCATGTGCCTTCAGCAGCTCCAGCAGCTCCAGGATGCCCGGACGCAACGGCAACCCGGTCTGCGTACGTGCTTCATACAGGTCGTGGCAACGTGCGGCCACCGCATCGATCACGCTGTCCTCGATGCCCTGCGCGCGCAGCAGCGCGTGCGAATCGCGGTCGCCGAGGCCGACCATGCGCAGGAACACTGCCTCGTCCAGGCCCAGCCCGAATTCATCGGCGGCCTGGCCCCAGCAGGCCAGCGAGACACGCTCGCTGTCGATCATCAGGCCGTCCATGTCGAAGATGACGGCGTCGGGAAGAAACGGCAGCGCAGCGATGGGGGTCATGGAGCGAACAGCGTATCCAGGTCGGTAGGGGTGAGCTGCCGCCATTGCCCTTCGTCCAGCCCCTGCAGGTCCAGCCCGCCGACGCGGCTGCGGTGCAGGGCCTGCACGTGGTTGCCGGTGGCGGCGAACATGCGGCGTACCTGATGGTAACGACCTTCGTGCAGCACCAGGCGCGCGCGACGCACATCCAGAACTTCGAGTTCAGCCGGCAGCAGGGGCGTCTTCTCGGACTCCAGCATCAGCGTGCCGCTGGCGAACAGCGCCACTTCATCACCGCGCAGGTCGTCGCTCAACTCGACCTCGTAGACCTTGGGCAGCTTCGATTTCGGCGAGATGATCCGGTGCAGCAGGCCACCATCATCGGTCAGCAGCAGCAGGCCACTGGTCTCGCGGTCGAGGCGGCCCACCGTGGACAGCACCGGGTCGCGGTCGCGGAAGCGCGGCGGCAGCAGGTCGTAGATCAGGCGACCGGTGTCCTTGGTCGAGCAGGTGTAGCCGGCCGGCTTGCGCAGCGCGATCGACAGGCCCACCGGCGGATCCAGCGGCTCGCCATCGACCCGGATGGCCTCATGCGGCACCTGGTCGTCGGCGTACAACACCTCGCCGTCGGCGTCGGTGATGCGGCCTTCGCGGAACAGCCACTGCACCTGCTTGCGGCTGCCATAGCCCAGGTTGGCGATGTGCTTGACCAGCTTCACTTGCCCTTCCCCTTCACCGCTTCGACCAGCTTGAACCCGTCGCGCTCGGCGACCACGCGCACCGCACCGAAACTGTCGTTGAGGGTGTGCTCGTACGGCAGGTGGCGGTTGGCCACCACGTACAGGCGCCCACCCGGGCGCAGCGCCTGCGCGGCCACGGCGATGAAGCGCTGGCCGATGTCCGGGCGGTCGGCGCGCGACGGCGTGTGGAACGGCGGATTGCTGATGATCACGTCGTAACCCGGCTCGATGCCGGTGGTGACGTCCTGCCACAGGAAGCGCAGCGGCAGCGCGCGCGGCGGCGGCGCCAGGTTCAGCTCGGCCAGTGCCAACGCGCGCTGCTCGGCCTCGTAAAGGTCCAGCGCGGTGATCTTCGGGCAGCGTTCCAGCAACTCGCGCGACAGATAGCCGTAGCCGGCGCCGAGGTCGGCGGCGCGGCCGGCCAGGTCGGGCGGCAGGTGCTCGGCCAGCAGCGCCGACGCCGGATCGATGCGATCCCAGGCGAACACGCCCGGGCGGCTGAGGAAGCGGCCACCGACGATCGGGCGCACCGCATCCAGCGCCGACCAGCGCTTGGCCAGCTCGGCATCGTGCTGGCCCTGCATCGGGGCGGTCCAGTACACGCGGCAATGGTTCTTGGTCAGGCTGCCGCCGAGGCCGGTCAGCTGCCTGAGGTCACCCTCGCCGGAGCGTGCGCCTTCGTTGTTGGACTGGCAGGCGACGATGCGGCCCCCTTCGGCGACCAGCGCCAGCGCGCGGGCGAACAGCGCACGGGCTTCTTCGCGCTGGCGCGGCGGCAGCACCAGCACCAGCGGGTAGCGGCCCTTGCCGGCCCCATCCTCCAGCTGGCCACTGACGGTCCAGCCGGCGGCATGCTGCAGCGGCTGCGCGAACGGGGCAAAGCTCTGTTCGCAGTGCAGCTCGCGGTGGCCGGCCACTTCGCGCAGCGGCCAGCCGTCGCGGGCACGCAGGAAGGCCACCGGGCCCTCCGGCCAGCGCAGGGCGCCTTGGGAGAACGGCAGGAGCAGGGTCTGCAGGGGGGCGTCGTCGCTGGAGGCCATCGGCGCGGGGTACTTCAAGCGTGAGGGCCGACCATTGTACCGGCTCGGCCAGGCAGCCCCGCCCAGGGCGCTTTGCGAAACCCGAACGGGGCCTTGATCTGCCAGCAACATTGAAACGTTCAGGGTAGAGGCTCCCCCCGGAACCCAGGAGAACCTGCATGCGAGCCTTGTTCGTCGGTGGCGTGGTCGACAACAGTGAAATGGACCTGGAAGGCAGCCATCCGCCCGTGCATTACCCCGAAGACACCGGCGGCGGCCACTCGCGCTACCGGCTGCACCAGGTCGGCCATGGGGCCGACGGCAGCGTGGCCTATGCGGTGTATGGCGCGCCGGACCTGGCCGATGACGAGGTAGCCCGGGTGGCGGAAGAACGCGCCTACGCGCGCCGGTTCGAAGCGACGCCGACCTTGTTCGAGCACTGAGCCCAGCAGCCACGCATGGCGTGGCTCTACTGCAACCTCTGGTAGATCCACGCCATGCGTGGATGGGCCCAGCAGGCTGCCGTCAGACCCTCGGCGGCAACCTGCGGATGCTGGCAATCTCGTCCAGCCACACATGGTGCTGCTGCACCGGCGTGTCGTAGTCATCCAGGCGCAACTGCCCGTTGCTGCCTTCATCGCCGGCTTCGTTGCGATACTGCTGCACCGTCGGCCTCACCGCGACGGTGCCGAGCAGTCGACGGCCGTCCTGCAGGATCAGTTCCACCTGCGTCTCGCCGTCGAGCTGCGGCAGCAGGGCTTCCAGGCGCGCGATCTGCGCCGGATCGGTATGGATACGGGGAGCTATGCGGGACATCGGCGACCTCCTGGCTGCAGGATCGCCGATCGTCCGTGAATGCTCAGTGCAGCGCGTTGTCCGCGCGTGGCACCTGCACCTTGCGCACGGCAGCCACCAGCTGCGCTACCGAGTACGGCTTGGCCACATGCTCCTGGAAGCCCGATGCCAGCGCGCGGCGGCGGTCGTCGGCACGCGCCAGTGCAGTCACCGCCACCGCAGGCAAGGTCGCCGCATCCACGCCCATGTCCTCGCGCAGCGTGCGCACCAGGCCATAGCCATCCATGCCCGGCATGCCGATGTCGGTCAGCAGCACGTGGTACTGCAGATGGCCGGTGTCGGCCAGCAGCGCCAACGCCTCGCCGGCCGAGCTGGCCGCGGACACGCTGGCGCCCTGCTCTTCCAGCATGCGGCGCAGGTATTCCAGCACTTCCGGCTGGTCTTCCACCGCCAGCACGTGCATGCCGCGCAGCGGATACGGTTCGACGATCACCGGCTCCAGGATCGGCCCGCTGATGACTTCGCGCAGTGGCCGCCGCTCGGCATCGGGAAGGTGCTGTGGCAGGCGCACGGTGAACGTGGCACCGAGGCCATGCCCTTCGCTGGCCGCCGTGACCGTGCCGCCGTGCAGTTCCACCAGCTGCTGCACGATCGCCAGGCCCAGCCCCAGCCCGCCGTGGCGGCGCGTGGTGGTGCCGTCGGCCTGGCGGAAGCGGCTGAACAGATGATTGAGGAATTCAGGCGCGATGCCGTCGCCGGTGTCGCGCACGGTGATCACCCAGTGATTGCCGTCGGCCTGCAGCTGCAGGTCGATGCGGCCTTCGGCCGGGGTGAACTTGATGGCGTTGGAGAGCAGGTTCCAGAACACCTGCTGCAGGCGCGTGGCATCACCCAGCACCAGGCTGGGCTGCTCGGGCAGCTGCAGGTGCACGTCCAGTGCCTTGCCTTCGGCGACCAGTTCCTGCGCACCAATGGCTTCGCCAAGCACGGTGCGCAGGTCCAGCACTTCCACCTCCAGCTGCACCTTGCCCAGCAGCATGCTGCTGAGGTCGAGCATGTCCGAGATCAGCCGCTTCTGCGCGCCGGCGCTGTTGGCGATCACGTTCAGACCCTTGTACAGCGGACTGGTGTCGTCCACGCGCTGCAGCAGCAGTTCGCTCCAGCCAAGAATGGTGGTCAGCGGCGTACGCAGTTCATGCGACAGCGTGGCCAGGAACTCATCCTTCAGCCGCGCCATGTTTTCCGCGGCACTGCGTGCGGCCCGCTCGGACTGCAACAGCTCCTCGCGGGCCAGTTCGATCTCGCGGCGTTCGGTCACGTCCGGGCTGCTGCCGGCCAGGCCGATGAAGCGGCCCATGCGCGAGAAGCGCGGGCGGGCGTTCATCTCCAGCCAGCGCCATTGGCCATCGGCACGCCGCGCACGCACCAGCGCGTGCATCGAGCGCTGCGCCTTCAACGCCTCCTGGAGTTCGTATTCGAACACCGAGGCGTCGTCCGGATGCACCAGGCCACGCCAGACGTCTTCCGGAACGCGCGTCTCGTCGCCGCCGAAGAACTCGCTGAAAGCGCTGTTGACGAAACGGGCGTGCCCACGCTCATCGAGCACCCACACCGGCATCGGCAGGCCGTCGGCCAGCGCGCTGAAGCGCGCTTCGCTCTCGCCCAGCTCCACTTCCATCTGCTTGCGCGCGGTGATGTCGAAGAACAGGATGCCGACCTTGTCCTCGCCCGGCCGGCCCACGCGCACCGCGTCGACCGCGAACGAACGACCCAGCGCACGCGCTTCCATCTCGAACTGGGCCGGGCGGCCGCTGCGGGCGACCTCGCCATAGATGCGGAACCAGTCCTGCTCATGGTTGGGTTCCAGCGCGGTCATGCGCTGGCCACGCGCGTCCTTCAGGCCGGTATGGCGTTCGAACGCGTCGTTGACCTCGATGAAGCGATAGTCGACCGCACGGTCGCCCTCGAACAGCACCTGGATCACGCAGAAACCGGCGTTGATGCGCTCAAGCACGCCATGATGCAGGTCGGGTTCGGGCGCCGGCACCATCATCGGTGGGCGCTCCACTAGGGGCGGCAGTGTGGACAAGGGCGTCTGGACGGGCCGGGTTGGAGACACAGCATCTTCCAAAGGGCGTATTCACAGCGTCAAGCGCCGTCAGTCATGGTTGACGACGATGAATTGGCGGCAACCGCTCTTGCGTATGTCGCAATCGGCCGTTGCGGCCACCGGAACGCGGGATCACACTCGCTCCGAGAACCGCATCGTCCCCATCGATGGGACGCAGGAGACCGTCATGAACTGCTCATTGGCCACTGCCCTGCTGCTGGCAGGCGCCCTCATGGCCGGCAGCGCGAACGCCGCGCCGCGCGCCGTCACCGATCCGGACGCGCCCCGTGCGCTGCAGGCCAACGGGCCGGTCAGCGTGAAATGGGACGATCCGGCCACATTCACCGAGATCCGCCAGAGCACCAACCGCTTCGAAGCCGAACGCGGCAACTGGGTGCAGCAGCTGGCCAGCTACGTGCAGACCACTGCAGCCAAGCCGCTGCAGCCCGGGCAGACCCTGGACGTGACCCTGGTCGACATCAAGCGCGCCGGCGACTACGAGCCCTGGCACGGCCCGCGAGGCAGCGACATCCGGATCATGCGCGACATCTATCCGCCGCGGATCACCCTGCAGTACACGCTGAAGGACGCCAGCGGCCGCATCGTCGATGAGGGCGAAGCCAAGCTCAGCGACACCGGCTACCTGCACAACCTGGGGCTGAAGAGCGACAGCGATCCGCTGCGCTACGAGAAGCGCCTGATCGACGACTGGGTCAAGCGCGAGCTGAGCACGCGGGCTACCGCTGCACGATGATGGGCAACCGCCGGGCATGGCCCGGCGCCAGCCCTGGTCTTGGCAATGCCGGCCGCTGGCCGGCATTACGTCACTCCTCGTACACCCGCGCCACACGCTTGACCGCGCACGGCAGCTGGTAGGCACTCACGCCACAGCGCGGCGCCAGTTCCGACAGCGTCGGCGCAGCGCCCCACAGTTCCACCACGCTGCCGACGCCGGCCTGCGCGTGCGCAGTCAGGTCCACCGTCAGCATGTCCATCGACACGCGCCCGATCAGTGCGCCGGGCTGGCCATCGATCAATACCGGCGTGCCGTTGGGGGCGAACTGCGGATACCCGTCGGCATAGCCAAGCGCGACCACGCCCACGCGGGTGCGCGCCTTCGCCACGAAGCGCGCGCCATACCCCACCGGCTCGCCGGCCTCGATCCAGCGTTCGGCAATCACCTTCGACTGCATCGTCATCACCGGGCGCAGGCGCTCGGTCAACGCGGTGTCGTCCGGCAGCGGGTTGGCGCCGTACAGCATCAGGCCCGGGCGCACCCAGTCGCTGCGTACATCCGGCCAGCCCAGCAGTGCCGGCGAATTGCATACGCTGGTCTCGCCAGGCAGGCCGTCGATGGCGCGGGCGAAGGTCGCGGCCTGTTCGTGGGTGCGCTCGCTGTCCAGCTCGTCGGCGCGCGCCAGGTGGGTCATCAGTACGATGCGTTCGACCTGCGGCAGCGTCGACAGGCGTGCATGCGCGGCGCGGAAGCTGTCCACGTCCAGGCCCAGGCGATGCATGCCGCTGTCCAGCTTCAGCCACACCGTCAGCGGGCGCGGGCTGGCGAAGGCGGCCAGCGCCTCCACCTGCCACGGCGAACCGACGGCGAACCAGAAATCGTGTTCGGCCACCAGCGCCATGTCGCTGGGCTCGAAGATGCCTTCCAGCAGCAGGATCGGTGCTCGGATGCCGGCCTGGCGCAGCTCCAGCGCTTCTTCGATGGTGGCCACGCCGAAGCCATCGGCCTCGCCTTCCAGCGCCTGCGCACAGCGCACTGCGCCATGCCCATAGGCATCCGCCTTGATGATCGCCAGGGCCTTGCCACCGCCCAGTTCACGGGCAAACCGGTAGTTGCTGCGCAGGGCGCCCAGATCGATCAGCGCGCGGGCAGGACGCATGTGCGGTTCTCGTGTTGCGGCGCGTGACCGTACTGGCCGTAGCGGAAAATATCCAGACCTTCGGTGCTGATCTGCGGCTGGCGCGCGCTCATCAGGTCGGCCAGGTAGCGGCCCGAGCCACAGGCCATGGTCCAGCCCAGCGTGCCGTGGCCGGTGTTGAGGTAGAGATTGCGGAACGGCGTGGCGCCGATCACCGGCGTGCCATCGGGCGTGGCCGGGCGCAGGCCAGTCCAGAACTGCGCGCGCGACAGGTCACCGCCCTTCGGGTAGAGGTCGCTGACCACCAGCTCCAGGGTTTCGCGGCGGCGCTGCGACAGCGACAGGTCGAAACCGGCCACTTCGGCCATGCCACCGACGCGGATGCGGTCGTCGAAGCGGGTCACCGCCACCTTGTAACTCTCGTCGAGGATGGTCGAGGTCGGCGCCATCGCCGGGTCAGTGATCGGCAGGGTCAGCGAATAGCCCTTCAGCGGGTAGACTGGCAGGCGCATGCCCAGCGGTGCCACCAGTGCCGGCGAGTAGCTGCCGAGCGCGACCACGAAGCGGTCGGCGGTTTCCCGCTTGCCGTCGATGCGCACGCCGGTGATGCGGTCGCCCTCAAACTCCAGGCCGGTGATGTCCTGGTCGAAGCGGAATTCGACGCCGGCATCCACGCACATCTGCGCCAGGCGGCGGGTGAACAGCTGGCAGTCGCCGGTCTGGTCACGTGGCAGGCGCAGTGCGCCGACCAGGCCGTCGACATGGGCCAGGGCCGGTTCGGCCTGGATGATGCCGGCGCGGTCCAGCACCTCGTACGGCACGCCGTACTGGGCCAGGATCTCGATGTCCTGCGCCGACGCGTCCAGCTGCTGCTGGGTACGGAACAGCTGGGTGGTACCCAGGTCGCGGCCTTCGAATTCGATGCCGATCTGCGCGCGCAGTTCGTTCAGGCAGTCGCGGCTGTATTCGGACATGCGCACCATGCGCGCCTTGTTGATCGCATAGCGCTCATGCGTGCAGTTGCGCAGCATCTGCCACAGCCAGCGGTACTGGGCCAGGTCCATGCCCGGCTTGATCGCCAGCGGCGCGTGTTTCTCGAACAGCCAGCCGATCGCTTTCTTCGGCACGCCGGGGGCCGCCCAGGGCGAGGTGTAGCCAAACGACAGCTGGCCGGCATTGGCGAAGCTGGTCTCCAGCGCCGGGCCGGGCTGGCGGTCGATCACCGTGACTTCAAACCCGGCCTGTCGCAGGTACCAGGCACTGGTGGTGCCGATCACGCCGCTGCCGAGAACTAGGACTCGCATGGGAATTCTCCAACCCGATCATTCCCTGCACCAGAGCGCGCGGGGACCATAATTGGGGAAGTATAGACAGGCAATACCAGTCGATTTGCCTGATTTACAATCAACCGGCAGGATGTTCTCCTGCAATTCATTCCCCGAGGTTGACGGCCATGCCCCCCCGGACCCGCGAACTGGACAAGATCGACCGCAAGATCCTGCGCATCCTGCAGGCCGAGGGCCGTATTTCCTTCACCGAACTGGGTGAACGGGTCGGCCTGTCGACCACCCCGTGCACCGAGCGCGTGCGCCGGCTCGAGCGCGAAGGGGTGATCACCGGCTACCACGCGCACCTCGACCCGGCGGCAGTGAAGGCCAGCCTGCTGGTGTTCGTGGAGATCAGCCTGGCCTACAAGTCCGGGGACATCTTCGAGGAGTTCCGGCGCGCGGCGCTGAAGCTTCCCAACGTGCTGGAGTGCCACCTGGTGTCGGGCGACTTCGATTACCTGCTGAAGGCGCGGATCAGCGAGATGGCCTCGTACCGCAAGCTGCTGGGCAGCACGTTGCTGACGCTGCCGCATGTACGGGAATCGAAGAGCTACATCGTGATGGAAGAAGTGAAAGAGACGCTGAGCCTGCCGATTCCGGATTGAAGCTGGGAACCAGGTGGGGTCAGAGCCCGCGGCGCGGGATCCGACCCCGGTCGGCATCCGGCAAGGGGTCGGATCCCGCGCAGCGGGCCCTGACCCCGGTCATGGCGACAGTCAGCGCTGCTGCGGATGCTTCTGCGAGCGCTGTTCCTGCGGCTTGCCGCCCTTGTGCTGCTGCGGCTCCATCTGCTGTTGCTGCTGCTGTTGCTGCTGCGGGTTGCGGCCCTGCGGTTCCTTGCCGGGATGACGGTTCTGCTGGTTTTTCATGATCGCGATCCAGTGGACGAAGGACATGCGGCGGCGGAATGCCGGCGCACGGCCACGGTGGTCCGGCAGCGGTTAATCGCAGGCGAAAAAGCAGTGATTGGCAGACCGTTGTTTTCGTGCGTTCAGGCCAGCGTGTCCGCCCGCCGGGCCTGCGGCGGCGTCAGCGCTTGATCTGCTGGCCATCGCCGGCCGGCACGCTGTCGTAATAACGACCGGTGCGCGAATCGAACACGCGGTTCGGGCCCGCGGGGCGGACCCCGGGCACGATGCGGCCGTTGCGGTCATAGACCTTGTCAGCCGGCTTCGGCGCCGGGGCGGGCGCGACCTGGGCCGGACCGGTGGACTTGATCGGCTGCGTGGGCTGCGGCGACGGCAGCACCTGCGGCTGCGGCCGGGCCGCTTGTGGCGGGGGTGCCACCGGCGGCGGGGCCACGCGGGTCGCGCTGCGGGTGGCGGTCGGGTCGGCCGTGGGCACCTGGGCCTGCGCCAGTGCCGGCATCAGGGCGATCAACAGCAGGGGAAGGGTCGGTTTCATGGCACGCTCCGGCGTGGATCGCAGTCACCTTGCGCCCGCGCCTGTGTGCCGCCCATGAACGGCCATCACACTTGCAAGCGCGCGCCACGACCCCCACGTTGTCCGGCATCCCAGGCCATCGACCCCACGGAGAGCCGGCATGACTGCCTTCGACCTGACGCCCCCTACTGCCACCCAGACCGAGGCGCTGGTCGCCGGCCTCAGCAGCGAAGAGCGCCGCGTGCTGCTGCAGCACGGTACCGAGGCGCCCTTCTGCGGCGTGTTCCTCGACAACAAGCGCGAGGGCGTCTACTGCTGCCGGCTGTGTGCCCTGCCGCTGTTCCGCTCCAGCACCAAGTTCGATTCCGGCACCGGCTGGCCCAGCTTCTTCGCCCCGTTCGACCCGGCGCACGTGCGCGAGATCCGCGATACCAGCCATGGCATGGTGCGCACCGAGATCACCTGCGCCCGCTGCGGCAGCCACCTGGGCCACGTGTTCCCGGACGGTCCGCCGCCCACCTACGAGCGCCACTGCCTGAACTCCGTCTCACTTTCGTTCGTCGGCACCGGCGAGTCCTGGCCCGATCCGCTGCAGCGTGGCGGTGCCGAAGCCGGTGTGGCGGGCTGAAACACCCCGCTGACCGATTTCACAGAATTCCCTCTTCAGAAAACCGGGCGACGGGCCGACAAGGAGATATCCCCCCTCCCTGCGTCGCCCCATGCTCATCATCGTTGGATTCCTGGTCGTCATCATCAGCGTGATCGGGGGCTACCTCGGTGCCCACGGCCGCCTGGGTGCCCTCTGGCAGCCCTACGAGCTGGTCATCATCGGCGGCGCCGCACTGGGCGCGTTCCTGGTCGGCACCCCGGCCAAGACGGTCAAGCAGACCCTGCAGGCCATGGTCGGCGTGTTCAAGGGCCCGCGCTACAAGCAGCAGGACTACATCGATGTCCTCAGCCTGCTTTATGAACTGCTCAACAAGGCCCGCCGCGAAGGCTTCATGGCCCTGGAAGACCATGTCGAGCGGCCGGCCGAGAGCGCCCTGTTCGCCAACTACCCCAAGGTGCAGGCCGACCACCACCTGATCGACTTCATCACCGACTGCCTGCGCCTGATGATCGGCAGCAACATCGAGCCGCACGAGCTCGAGCCGCTGCTGGAGCTGGAACTGGAGAAGCACCACGCCGAGGCCATGGCACCGTCGCAGGTGCTGACCAAGGTCGCCGACGGACTGCCCGGTTTCGGCATCGTCGCGGCGGTGCTGGGCATCGTCATCACCATGGGCTCGATCGGCGGCGACATCGTCGAGGTCGGTGGCCACGTGGCCGGTGCACTGGTCGGCACCTTCCTCGGCATCCTGCTCGGCTACGGCTTCGTCGGCCCCATGGCCGCCGCCATGGAGGCACGCGCCGAGCAGGACAGCCGCATCTACGAATCGGTCAAGACTGCCCTGCTGGCCTGCCTGCGCGGTTACAACCCGAAGATCGCGCTGGAATTCGCCCGCAAGACGCTGCCGTCGAACGTGCGCCCGGCCTTCTCCGATTTCGAGCAGCACCTGAAGACGGTCAAGTAAGCCATGGCCGAGAACAAGCCCACCGTCATCGTCCGCCGGGTCAAGAAAGCCGGCCACGCCGCTCACCACGGCGGGTCGTGGAAGGTAGCCTATGCCGACTTCGTGACCGCGATGATGGCCTTCTTCCTGGTGCTGTGGCTGATGGCCACCACCAACAAGAACGACCGTGCGGCGATTTCGGAGTACTTCCGCAACCCCAGCCCGCTGAGCGGGCAGAACGCCACGCCGGCGCCCGGCATGGCCGGCCCGGGCGGCGCCAGCACCTCGATGATCAAGCTGGGCGGCGCCACCGACATCTCGCGCGGCAGCAGCAACGATCCCTTCCAGAACCAGAAGGAAGCGGTGCCGCAGCCGGTGGACCAGCAGCAGCGCGACAAGCAGCAGCTGGAAGCGCTGATGAAGGAACTGCAGGAAGCGATCAGCAAGAGCCAGGCACTGGAACCGTTCAAGGACCAGCTGCTGCTGGACCTGACCCCGGAAGGCCTGCGCATCCAGATCGTGGACAAGCAGAACCGGCCGATGTTCGACCTCGGCAGCGCTACGCTGAAGCCGTACACGCAACAGATCCTGCACGAGCTGGCCAACTACCTGAACCACGTGCCGAACCGGATCAGCCTGACCGGCCACACCGACATCACCGCCTATTCGGCCGCACGCGGCTACGGCAACTGGGAACTGAGCGCCGACCGCGCCAACGCTGCACGCCGTGCACTGGTGGACGGCGGCTTGGAGGACAGCAAGATCACCCGCGTGGTCGGTCTGTCCTCGTCAGTGCTGTTCGACAAGGCCGACCCGCAGAACCCGATCAACCGCCGTATCAGCATCGTGGTGATGACCCAGGCCGCCGAAGCGGCCGCGCTGGCCGGCGCCGGGCCGCAGGTCGGGCTGTCGGCGCCGACCGCCGACCCGGACGTGCAGGCCGCGCAGGGTGAGGCAAAGTAGACGGTGGGTGCGGACCTTGGTCCGCACATCCGGGAAAGCGTGCCGACCAAGGTCCGCACCCACCAGGGGCATCCCCCGGCGCACCCGCTACAATGGCGGTCTTTCCGTTTCCAGGTGATTCCACCCCCATGTCCCAGAATTCCAAGGCCAAGCGCGACAAGCGCAAGAAGCAGCAGGGCAAGCGCCCGTTCCTCCGCCTGAACGCCCAGCAGCAGGTGCAGAACCATGCCGTGCTGACCAACGAAGACGGCCAGGTGGTGGCGGCCATCGGCCTGCAGGGCCGTGAGTGGCTGCTGGCCATCGGCGGCCAGACCATGGGCAATGCCGAGAACCCGGTGCCGATGCTGGCCATGCTCAAGCACCTGTCCAACGTGCAGGGAAAGGAAGGCCGCAAGGTCAACCTGGAATATTCCGAACTGCTGAAGTCGCTGCTGGACACCCTAGCCGCCGAATCCGATCAGACCGCTGACGAGTACCTGGACAAGCTGGTCGCCGAGTTCGAGACCGTGGAAGCCGAAGAAGGCGAAGAAGCCGCTGCGGCCGCCGAAGGCGACGTGGTTGAAGCTGCTGCCGACGCCGCCCCGGCCGCTGACAGCGACGGCAAGCCGCAGGCCTGAACCGGCCGCGGCGGTGACGGTCTACGTCGATGACGCGGTGCATCCCTGGCGCGGACAGCGCTGGGCGCACCTGATGGCCGACACCCTGGCCGAGCTGCACGCCATGGCGGCGCAGCTCGGCATTCCACTGCGGGCCTTCCAGAACAAGGCCAGCGGTGCCCATTACGATGTCACTGCCGAGCTGCGCGCACAGGCGATCGCGCTCGGCGCGCAAGCGATTTCGCGGCATGCCGACCGCGAACTGGTCAAAGCGGTGATCGCCAACGCCCGGGCGCAGTACCGGCCGTAGGCCGCGCCGCGGGTTCGCCGGAGACCAACCGGCACCGGCGGGGGTAGAGTCGACTGTCAGTCGACTATCGCGCGCAGCGCGGGGGTCTCGCGGCCGGATGGGAGAGCAGTCGACTAACAGTCGACTCTACCCCGTCGGGTCGTCCTCAGCGGATCAACCCGCCGGGTCGTGCCCGGCGGATCGGCCCATTGCTCAGAACGGGTCGCTGCCCAGCCGGATTTCCACGTTCAGCAGCGAGCACAGCGCCAGCATCGCGTCGTCGTCGCGGGTCAATGCCATCACCCCGGTGAAGCCGTCACTGCCGGCATCCACGCTCCACAGCGTGTAGTTGTGCTCGCGCAGGCGGTCGAAGGCGGTGGACATCAGCTGCACGCCGTCCAGGCCCTCGGCGAAGTCCTCGTCGTCCAGGTCCCCACCCCAGTCCAGCTGCAGGTTGAAGCGCGCCGACAGCTCGTTGACCGCCGACTGCAGCGATTCCAGGTCATCCCGCTCCACATCGAAGCCGGACTGCCAGGCAATGGCGGTGAACAGCGCCGGCAGCCAGTCGCTGTCCGCTTCCAGCGGCTGCCCGTCTTCGGACAGGTGCTCGCGCCAGCGGTTGAACTGCTGCAGGGCAAGCTCTTCGTCGCCCGGGTTGATCAGCACCAGCAGGTTCCAGACCCGCGCCTCGAAGCCCTCCTCGTCGAAGTCGTGGATGTCTTCCTCGAAGTCGAAATAGTCGCTGTTGTCGGGCATGGCGGAACGTCCTCTGGGGCAGGTCGGCATTCTACGGTTTATCCTGTGCCGCTGAAGCCGGCCTTGGTGGCCGTCACTGTGAATGAAGCGATGAGCGATACCCCTCCCGACCACCTGGCCATCAACCCGGCCAGCCCCTTCCATGATGCGCAGGCGCTGGAGCGCGGCGTCGGCGTGCGTTTCAACGACGTCGAGCGCGACAACGTCGAGGAATACTCGGTCAGCGAAGGCTGGATCCGCGTGCAGGCCGGCAAGGCCCGCGACCGCCGTGGCAACCCGATGACCATCAAGGTCAAGGGCAAGGTCGAGGTGTATTTCCTGGACCAGAAGCCGGAGTAAGGCCTGAACGGTGTGCGGACCAAGGTCCGCACCCACCCGGGATACACGGTCATTCGCGCTTGCGCGATTCCAGCAGGTCCAGGTTGCGGATCAGGCGCCGCGAGATCTCATCGGAGATCACCCCGCGCCGGGTCAAACGGAACAGTTCCTCACGCTCGGCATTGAGGCCGGCGCTGCGCAGCTGGCGGTAACCCAGCTCCATGCGCCTCACCTTCTCCGGGTCCACGTCGGGCCCGTCGTTGTCCTTCTCCAGGTGCCGCTGGTACAGCAGGCTCACGCGCGAGGCAGCGTCGTTGTACAGCTGCACGTTCTCGGTGTTCTGGTTCATCACCAGCTGCTGGCGCATGCGCTCGACCCCGGCCAGCGCGGCCTTGGACGACAGCCGGCGTGCCAGGTCCTCTTCCTTGCGCTCGCCCGAATCGGCCGGCAGCTGCAGGCCCTTCAGCAGCTGCGGCAGCGCCACGCTGGCGCCGACCAGCGAGAACAAGATCACTGCCGCGGCCAGGAAGATCACCAGGTCGCGCGCCGGGAACGCGCTGCCATCGGGCAGGAACAGTGGCAGGGTCAACACACCGGCCAGGGTGATCGCGCCGCGCACGCCGGCCACCGAGGTCGCCACCACGATGCGCCAGTTCGGCGCCTCGCCCCGCTCCAGGCCACGACGGCGCGCACGCAGCAGGTTCCAGCGCAGCGACAGCCATACCCACAGCAGGCGCAGCAGGATCAGCGCCAGGTTGATCACCACCACGTAGACCAGCAGCCACCATGCACTCTGGTGGCCGGACTCGTTCATGGTGGTGGTGGCGCGCTCGACGATGCCCGGCAACTGCTCGCCCAGCAGCACGAACATGATGCCGTTGAAGCTGAACTGCAGCATGTTCCAGACACCCGCGCGCTGCACGCGCATGCTGCCGGAGACACGGCCGGTCAGCTCGACGTAGCTCATCGCGATGCCGGCGGCGACCGCAGCGAGGATGCCCGAGGCATGGATTTCTTCGGCCAGCAGGTAGGCCGCGAACGGGATCAGCAGGTTGACCAGCATCGCCGCACCCGGCTCCTCGCCGAAGCGGCGCCACAACCAGCGCTGGAACGTGGACACGCCGAGGGTAACCGCCACGCCCACGGCCAGGCCGGCCACTGCGACCCACAGGAAGGTCAGCGAGGCCGTGGCCAGCGAGAAGGAACCGGTCATCACCGCCGCCACCGCGAAGCGGAAGCAGACCAGGCCGGAGGCATCGTTGAGCAGCGATTCGCCTTCCAGGATGTGCATCAGGCGCTTGGGAATCGGTGCCTTCGAAGCAATCGCGCCCACCGCCACCGGGTCGGTCGGCGAGACGATGGCCGCCAGCGCGAAGCACACCGCCAGCGGCATCACCGGGATCATCCAGTGGATCAGCAGGCCGGCACCGATCACAGTGAACACCACCAGGCCGAACGCCAGTTCGAGGATCGCCCCCTTGTCGCGGAACAGGCCCTGCTTGGGGATGCGCCAGCCATCCAGGAACAGCAGCGGCGGCAGGAACAGCAGGAAGAACACTTCCGGCTCCAGCGCGTGGCCGCGGTTGAACACGCCGGCGATTACCGCCCCCAGGCCGATCTGCACCAACGGCAGCGGCAGCGAGAACGGGAGGACGCGAACCAGGTAGCCGCTGGCGACAACGGCCACCAGCATCGCCAGGACGACTTCGATGGTATGCATGCTTCTTCCAGGAAGCGGCGCGTGGGGAGGCACGAGGGCCAGCGCCGGAAACCCGGAAAAAACTACCACATGCGGCCCTGGCCGCGACGGCCGCAGCCGCCGCGCGTCAGCCCCGGCTCATGCCCCGTCGAAGCGGTACAGATCCATGGCCAGGAAGCCGGCATCGATGCCGGCGTCGATGCGGCGCGCACCGAAACCGCCCTCGCCAGCTGCACCCATCGCGAAGAACAGCGGCAGCAGGTGCTCGTCGGTCGGGTGCGCACGCTCGGCGAACGGGGCCTGCCGGCGGTAATCGAACAGCGCCTGGCGGTCATCGGCGGCCAGCCGCTGCTCCACCCACTCGATGAAGGGCCGCACATACGGTGCTTCCTTGCCGTCCTGGTAATCGCCCCAGTCGTGCAGGTTGTGGGTGATGCTGCCCGAACCGACCAGCAGCACGCCCTGTTCGCGCAGCGGCGCCAGCGCGCGGCCCAGCGCGAACTGATGCTCGGGGCCGAGCAGCGGCTGGATCGATACCGGCACCACCGGGATGTCGGCCTGCGGGCGCAGCAGCCGCAGCGGCACCCAGGCACCGTGGTCGAGGCCACGCTGCGGGTCGAGCGCCACCGGCAGCCCGGCGGCGGCGATGCGGCCGGCCACCTCTTCGGCCAGCGCCGGATCGCCGGGCGCCGGGTACTGCAGTTCAAACAGCGCGCGCGGGAAGCCACCGAAGTCGTGGATCGTCGGCGGCTGCGGGTGCGCACCGACCAGCGGCTGCCGGCCCAGCCAGTGCGCCGAGGCCATCACGATGGCACGCGGCGTCGGCAGGTCGCGCGCCAGCTCGGCCAGGCGCACGCCGACCTGGCCCGGATGCAGGGCGGTCATCGGCGAACCGTGGGAGATGTACAGCGAAGGCAGGCGGGACATGGAAGGCTCCAGTTGCAGGGTCGGGCGGCGATCAGCGCGAACGCAGGGTCCACTTGCCATCGCCGATCAGGAACAGCACCACCAGCGCCAGCGCCCAGAACGCCGGGTATTCCCAGCCGCCGCCGGCATTGGCGAAGCCGAAGCCGTTGGCGCCGTGCACGGTGACGATGGTGCCCAGCAGCAGCGGCACGCCGATCAGGCCCACCCAGCGCGCGTAGATGCCCAGCAGCAGCGCGGCGCTGATCACCAGTTCGACGCCGAGGGTGAGATAGCCGAGTACCCCAGGCAGGCCCAGCGATTCGAAGAACGCGGCAGTACCGGCCGGGGTGAACACCAGCAGCTTGGTCAGGGCATGGACCAGGAACAGCACGCCCAGGGCCAGGCGCAGCAGGGTGGCACCGTACGGGGCCAGCGACGAGACAGGAGCGGTCGTGGTGTGCATGGCAAAGCACCTTGAAGGGAATGGAGACAGGTTATTGCGCGTTCGTGGACCGATAAATACGATCGTTTGACCGTATTTATTTCAAAAGGCGCAACAATGGACACTCTCGAGGCGATGCGCGTGTTCGTGGCGGTGGTCGAACGCAATGGCTTCAGCGCCGCCGCCCAGGCCCTGGACCTGTCCACCGCCGGCGTCACCCGCCAGGTCGCAGCGCTGGAAAAACGCCTGTCCACCCGCCTGCTCCACCGCACCACGCGCCGGGTCAGCCCGACCAGTGCCGGCGCCGCGTACTACGCGCAGTGCGTGCGCCTGCTGGCCGAGTTCGATGCGCTGGAGGCCAGCATCGGCGCGCAGGCACTGGAGCCTTCCGGGACGCTGCGCATCAACGCCCCCGTCAGCTGGGGCATTGCCCGCCTCGGCCCGCTGCTGGCCCGCTACCGCGAGCGCTTCCCGCAGGTGGAACTGGACCTGGCCCTGTCCGACCGCCTGGTCGACATGGTCGAGGAAGGCTACGACGTGGCCATCCGCATCACCCGCGAACCGAGCCCAGCGCTGATTGCGCGCCGCCTGGGCGAGTCACGGGTGAGCCTGTGCGCGGCGCCGGCCTACCTCGCCGCGCGCGGCACCCCGCAGCATCCGCAGGAGCTGCAGGCCCACGCCTGCCTCAGCTACAGCTACTGGGCCGCCGGTGACCACTGGCCGCTGCAGGGGCCTGGCGGCGAGGTCAAGGTGGCGGTGAACAGCCTGCTGCACGCCAACAACGGCGACGTGCTGCGCGAAGCGGCGATCGCCGGCATGGGCGTGATCCTGCAACCGGATTTCCTGCTGGAAGACGCGCTGGCCGATGGCCGCCTGGTGCGCGTGCTGCCCGAATGGGAGGCCTCGCCGATCGGCATTTTCGCCGTCTATACCAGCCGCAGCCACCTCGCACCGAAGGTGCGCAGTTTCATCGACCATCTGGTGGAAAGCGGGGTGTAGCCGAGGCTGGCGTTTGCCGGTAGTGCCGGCCGCTGGCCGGCAATCAGACACCTCCCGGTCCTGGGCCAATGCCGGCCAGCGGCCGGCACTCCCACTTAGGCGGCGACTTCATCCAGCGCGTCGATGATCCGCTCCAGCGGCGCCGGCCGCCCCAGCAGATAGCCCTGCACCTGGTCACAGCCGTGCGCGGCCAGCCAGTCCAGCTGCCCCGGCGTTTCCACGCCCTCGGCGATGATGGTCAGGCCCATGCTGTGCCCCAGCGACAACAGCGCGCGGCAGATCGAGGCATTGCGTGGGTTGGTTTCCACGTCGGCGACGAAGCTGCGGTCGATCTTCAGGATGTCCAGCGGCAGGTGCTGCAGGTAGGACATGCTGGAATAGCCGGTGCCGAAATCATCCAGCGACACGCGGATGCCCTGCTCATGCAGGCGCTGCATGGTCTGCATCGCCTGCGCCGGCTTGCGCATCAGGCTGCTCTCGGTCAGCTCCACGTGCAGCGCGCCACGGGCCAGGCCGAAGTCCTGCTGGGCACGGGTGAATTCGGCCACCAGATCGCTGTTGAAGAACTGCACCGCAGACACGTTGACCGCGATCGGCAGCTCGCCCCACCCTGCGTCGACCAGACGGCGCTGCGCCTTCGCCGCCGCGCGGATCACCCAGCGGCCCAGCGCCAGGATCAACCCGGTGTCCTCGCACAGCTGGATGAACTCGTTGGGCGGGATGAAGCTGCCATCGGCCTGCGGCCAGCGCAGCAGTGCCTCCAGCGCTGCCGGACTGCCGTCGCTGGCATGCCGGATCGGCTGGAAATACAGCTGGAATTCGTTGTCGATGGCGGCATGGATGCGCCCGGCCAGGCGCAGGCGGTCGGCCAGGCGCGTGGTCACGGCCGCGTCGAACCAGACCACCACGTTGCCCTCGGCGCGCGCCGCATGCGCGGCCTGCGCGGCCATGCCGATCACCTGCTCGGCCGTGTGCCCGTCACCGGCGATATGCACGGCCACGCCGATACGCGGCTCGAACTGGTGCAGCGAGTCCTTGCCGCGCATCGGCGCCGACACGATCTGCAGCAGGTCGTCCAGCACGCGCTGGGTATCGTGCTCGGCACCGATGGCGAACACGAAGTCCTCGGCCGGCTGGAACGCCAGCGTGCCACAGCGCGCGCCCAGGCCCCCGAGCCGGGTCGCCATCGACTGCAGCACCGCATCACCGATCTCGCGACCGAGCGTGTCGGCCACCAGCTGCAGGCCGCGCAGCTGCACGAAGGCGATGGTATAGCCGGCGTCCTGCTCGTCCAGCTGCTCGGTCAGGGCGCGCACATTGAGCAGGCCGGTGGCCGGGTTGTGCCGTGCCTGGTAGGCCAGGTCGCGCTCGTAGGCCAGCCGCTCGCTGACATCCTCGGCCAGCACCAGGCACGCGGGCTGTCCGTCGAAATCGAGCTTGGACAGGTGCGCGCGCACCTCGAACACACTGCCGTCCTTGCGCCGGTGCAGGCGCACGGTCGCGTCGGGCGGATCGCCCACCTGCGCCCGCTGGATGGCACCACGCACTTCGTCCCAGCCTTCGCGCGGGCGGATGTCGAGGATGCTCATCGCCAGGAACTCGTCGCGGCTGTAGCCGTACTGGCGCACCGCAGCGTCGTTGACCTCGATGAAGCGCAGCGTATCCGGGTCGAACACCCAGAACGGCGCCGGATTGCGGTCGAACAGCAGGCGGAAGCGGCGCTCCACTTCGCTCATCTGCTCGCGCGCCTGATAGCGTTCGCTCAGGTCGGTCAGGGCACCGATCATGCGCCGCTCGCTGTCGGCCACTTCCACCCGCTGCCCACGCGCGCCGACCCAGCGCACCTCGCCTCCGGGCAGCACCAGGCGGAACACCTGGTCGAGCACCGCGCCGCCGGCGAAGGCCTGGTCGAACGCCTGCTGCAGGCGCGCGGCATCATCGCGATGCACGCGCGCGAAGAAATCCGCAACCGGCAAGGCGTCGGTCTGCACCCCAAAGATCTCGCGGGCCAGCGGCGACCAGCGCAGCAGCGCGGCGTCCTCATCCACGTACCACGTGCAGACACGCCCGACCTGGTGCGCCAGGCGCAGCTCGGCATGGCCGGCCTTCAGTTCCTCGGCCATCGCCTGCTGGCTGCGGGTACTGCGGCGGACGGCGTACAGCAGCACCAGCAACACCACGATGTAGGCCAGCACGATCGCCACCGAGGCCTGCAGGTACGGCCACCAGGGTGCCAGCACGTCCTCGTCGGCCAAGCCGACCTGTACCGCCAGCGGACTGCGTTCGAGCGTGCTGATGGTGAGGATGCGCGGCACGCCGTCGACGACGCCGGGCATGCTGCCCAGCTCGACCACTGCCTGCGTGCCGAGCAGGTCCCGGCGCGGCAGGTCATAGCGGCGGCCCACCGTGCCATGCGGATCGGGTACGCGGGCCAGCATGTAGCCCTGGGCATCGCTGATCGAGACCAATCCGTTGGGACCGACATCCAGGCCGCCGACGATGCGCTGCAGTTCGCCACAGCGCAGCCGTGCCAGCAGCCAGCGCCCATCGGCCATCGGCAGCGCCAGCGGGACCACCCAGCCCCCGTCGCTGGCGCGCTGCGGCGGGCCGATGTACAGCGCGCTGCCCGGGCCGCGCCGTTGCGGATCGGTCCACAGCGGCAACTGCAGGTCGCCCTTGCCGGCCGTCAATGCGCGGCCATAGCTGTCGAGCACCACGATGCTGTGCAGTTCGGCGTGCCGGCGCAGCACCCCTCCAATGGACGCATCGAGCAGGGCCGGCGCCTGCGCCGGCACACTGCGGAACAGTTCCGCGGCATCGGCGGCGATGCCGGACATGGCCCGCTCCAGGTTGCGCAGCTCCAGGGCCAGCAGGCGCTCGCTGCCCACCGCCAGCGCGCGGCTCTGCCGCTGCGCCGCTTCCAGGCGGCGGTGGTGGTCGTTGACCAGCATCAGGGTCAGGCCGGCCACCAGCAGCACGCCCAGCAGCACGCCGCCCCAGGTAATGGCGCGCAACGGCCGGGCCAACGCCCGCTTCAGCGCGGGCATCGGTTGATGTTCCTTGTGCAGTCGGCTGGCTTCATGCGCGAACGAATCCTCCACGTCCCCGACCTCAACGGCCGGCGGACGCCATTCTTGACGCCTGACCCCGTCCTGCATGGCCACCTCCCCGTGTCCGCGCAGGGCTCGAGGGTCCAGCATGCACCACCCCGGTGACGGCGTGAAGATCGCCGCTGCGCGTTCAGCCAGATCCTGCACAGGGCAGGCGCCGCTGGGGAGCGGCCAGCGGCGCTGGAGCGGATTAGACTTGGTGTTTTCCGCCGCAAGAGAAGTCCATGTCCAAGCTGCGCCGTCCCACCCTGGCGCTGGCCATCGTCGCCAGCCTGTCCCTGGCCGCCTGTGACCGCCCGGCCGACCCGGCCGCCACGGCCACCGCCCCGGCCGACGCCGCCCCCGCTGCGGCCAAGCCGATGCTGGGCAGTTTCGGCTTCGATGCCAGCGGCATGGACCGCAGCATCGCCGCCGGCGACGACTTCTTCGGCTTCGCCAACGGCACCTGGGTGAAGAACACCGAGATTCCGGCCGACCGCTCGCGCTTCGGCAGCTTCAATGTCATTGCCGAGAAGACCCTGGCCGACACCCGCGCCATCCTGGAAGGGGCTGCCGGCAACACCCAGGCCAGCGGCGACGACAAGCTGATCGGCGACTACTACGCCGCCTACATGGACGAAGCCGGCATCGAGCAGCACGGTCTGGCGCCGGTGCAGCCGCAGCTGAAGGCCATCGATGCGATCGCCGACAAGGCCGGGCTGGCGCGCGCCCTCGGCGGCGACCTGCGCGCCGACGTCGACCTGCTCAACGCCACCAACTTCTACACCGACCGCCTGTTCGGCCTGTGGGTGTCGGTGGACATGCTGCAGCCGGACCGCACCGCGCCGTACCTGGTGCAGGGCGGTCTGGGCATGCCCGACCGCGACTTCTACCTGGGCGATGGCCGCATGGCCGAGCTGCGCAAGCAGTACCAGGCCTACATCGCGCAGATGCTGCAGCTGGCCGGCGTCGCCGACCCGGCCGGCAAGGCGCAGCGCATCCTCGCGCTGGAAACCAAGATCGCGCAGGCGCATGCCACCCAGGAAGAGACCAACGACGTGACCAAGGGGGCCAATCCCTGGACCCAGGCCGACTTCAATGCCAAGGCGCCGGGCCTGGACTGGAACGCCTTCCTCGATGCAGCCGCACTGGGCAACCAGCAGGACTTCATCGTGTGGCAGCCCAAGGCCGTGGCCGGCCTGTCCCGGCTGGTCGCCACCGAGCCGCTGGACGCGTGGAAGGACTACCTGGCGTTCCACGCGCTGGACCGTGCCGCCGCTTACCTGCCGAAGAAGTTCGCCGACGCCCGCTTCGCCTTCCATGGCACCGCGCTGAGCGGCACGCCACAGCAGAGCGATCGCTGGAAGCGCGCGGTGGACGATGCCAACCATGCGGTCGGCGAGGCCATCGGCAAGCGCTACGTCGAGAAGCACTTCGACGCCAGGACCAAGGAACGCGCGGACGAGATGGCGAAGAACATCATCGCCGCCTTCAGCAAGCGCATCGACGCACTGGCGTGGATGTCACCGCAGACCAAGGCACATGCCAAGGCCAAGGTGGCCGGCTTGACCGTGGGCATGGGCTATCCGGAAAAGTGGCGCGACTACACCGGCCTGGAAATCCGTCGTGATGACCCGCTGGGCAATGCACAGCGCGCCGAGCTGTTCGAATACCAGCGCAACATCGCCAAGCTGGGCAAGCCGGTCGACCACAGCGAGTGGGCGATGCTGCCGCAGACCATCAATGCGATGAACGTGCCGCTGGAAAACCGCCTGGTGTTCCCGGCCGCGATCCTGCAGCCGCCGTTCTTCGACGGCGCCGCCGACGACGCGGTGAACTACGGTGCGATCGGCGCGGTGATCGGCCACGAGATCAGCCACGGCTTCGACAACGCCGGTGCGCTGTTCGACGAGACCGGCAAGCTGCACAACTGGTGGACCGACGAGGACCTGAAGCAGTTCAACGCGGCCGGTGATGCACTCGCCGCGCAGTTCAGCAGCTACGAGCCGTTCCCCGGCGTGCATGTGAACGGCAAGCTGACCCTGGGCGAGAACATCGCCGACGTGGCCGGACTGGGTACCGCCTACGATGCCTACCAGCTGTCGCTGCAGGGCAAGCCGGGCCAGACCCTGGAAGGCTTCAGCCCGGACCAGCGCTTCTTCCTCGGCTTCGCCCAGGCGTGGCGCAGCAAGAGCCGCGAGCAGGCGCTGCGCAATTCGCTGCTGACCGACGTGCATGCACCGGGCCAGTTCCGCGCGCTGACCGTGCGCAACATCGACGCCTGGTATCCGGCGTTCGAGGTGAAGGAAGGCCAGAAGCTGTACCTGGCCCCGGACAAGCGGGTCAAGGTGTGGTGATGTAACCGGAACGGGCGCCGCAAGGCGCCCGTTTCATTTCAGGTGGCGGCCAGCCTTGGTCGGCACAGGGTGGGAATCCACGCATGGCGTGGCTCTACCTGCGGGTGGTGGCAACCATCAGCAGAGCACTCCCCGCCAACACCGCCGCAGCCCAAAGCGTGGCGTGCAGCCCGATGCCATCCAGCAGGCGACCACCACCCCAGGCGCCCAATGCGATGCCGATGTTGAACGCCCCCACGTACAGCGCGGTGGCGATCTCCACGGCCTGCGGCACCGCTTTCATCATCCAGCCCATCAGACCGACCGACACGCCGCCATAGGCCAGGCCCCACACCAGCATCAACACGCTGCCACCGGCCGGTGTACTTCCCATCCACAGGAACAGCACAGGCGTCAGCAGCAGGCTGGACGCGATGGCCAGCAGCGTGCCGCGTGGATGGCGTGCTGCCAGTGGCCCGGCCAGGAAGTTGCCGACGATGCCGGCCAGGCCGTAGGCAAACAGCAGTGCGCCGACCCATGACGCGTCCACGCCCGACAGGGATGTCAGCAGCGGCCGCACATAGGTGAACGCGATGAAATGCCCGGACACCAGCAGCAGGGTCAGCCCCAGTCCCCGCTGCAGTCCGCGATGACCGAGCTGCTGCGCGAACTGCCGTGGCCGCACCGATGTACTGACCGGCAGCGCCGGAACCACCCACACGTGAAGCAGCATCACTGCCGCGCTGAACAAGGCCATCGCGATGAATGCACTGCGCCAGCCCCAGGCATCCCCGATCAGCACGCCCAACGGAACACCCAGCACCGAAGCTGCGGCCACGCCTCCGAAGATGATCGAAGTGGCCAGGCCAATGCGCTGCGCAGGTATCAGGCGCGCTGCCAGCCCACCGGCGATGGCCCAGATGCCACCCATGCAGAACCCCACCAGTACGCGCGCGGCCAGCAGCCAGCCGATGCCCGGTGCCAGTGCCGACGCAAGGTTGGCGACCAGCAGCAGGCCCAGCAGCGCGCACAGGATGCGGCGACGATCGATGCCACCGGCTGCAATCACCACCAGCGGTGCGAACACCGCCGCCAGCAGGGCCGGCAGCGAGATCAGCAGGCCGGCCGTACCGGTGGACGCGCCGAGATCTTCAGCGACCGGGGTCAGCAGCCCGACCGGCAGCATTTCGGTGGTGACCACCGAGAACGTGGCAAGGCCCACGGCGGACACCGCCCACCACCGATGGCGGGCCACGGGCGCAGGATGCGCAGGCGATGACGCGCTCATGGGATGATGCCTTCGGGCGATCTCGACGCGGCAGACGGGCGCAGCGCACGCTGCGCGAGCACGGCGAACAGCAGCACGCCGCCGCCTGCCGCCAGCGCCACCACAAAACCGCTGCGCACGCCCCCCGCATCGACGCTCTGCCCGGACAGCGCTGCGCCCAGCGCCACGCCGATGTTCAATCCGGCCAGCAGCCAGGTCATGCCCTCGGTCAGGCGCGATTCGGGCACGTGTTGTTCGACCAGCGACATCGCCACGATCATCGTCGGTGCGAAGAACACCCCGGCCAGCAGCACAGCAAGGGCCAGCGCCGGCAGGCTGCCGACCCACAGCAGCGGCACCGTGGCCAGTGCGGTGGCCGCTGCGCCGGTCAGCAACAGGCGCGGTAGCGGTATCTGCAGCGTCCGTGCACCGAACAGCAGGCCCGCCGCGCAGCTGCCCAGCGCATAGGCCGACAGCACCGCGCTGGCAGCAAGCGGCTGTCCCCGCTGTTCGGCGAAGGCGACGCTGGTGATGTCGACCGTACCGACGATCATCCCCATCGCCAGCATCAACAGCGCAAGCAGGCGGATTTCCGGCTGCCGCAGCAGTGATCGCACGGGGGTGACGCTCTCGCAGGGCTGCAGCGGCGGTTCGGTGCCGCGCTGCAGGACCAGTGCGGTCACCCCGAGCACCAGCAGCAGGGCCGCCGCCAGAACGCCCGCCTGTGGCCATACGGCCACCGACAGTCCCACCGACAACGGTGGCCCGGCAATGAAGGTCACCTCGTCGAACACCGTCTCCAGCGAGTACGCGGTCTGCAGCAGCGGACGGCCGCGATGGATCGCGGTCCAGCGCGCGCGCACCATCGCCGACACGCTGGGCATGCAGCCGCACAGCATCGCCGCAATGAACAGCATCCAGTCCGGCGCAGCCAGCAGCGTGCATGCGGGCAGCAGCAACAGACCGGCCGCGCTGGCCGCAGTGGCCCACGGCAGCACCTTGTTTTGCCCACGCCGGTCGACCCAGCGCGACACCTGTGGCGACAGCAGCGCGTAGGTCAGTACGAAGGTGGCCGACACCGCACCGGCCAGCGCATAGCTGCCACGCAGCTGGGACAGCAGGGTGATGATGCCGATCCCGGTCATCGGCAGCGGCAGGCGCGCCACCAGCCCGGCCAGGGCAAGGCCGGCAGTGCCGGGGGCAGTGAACAGGTCGCGGTAGGGGGTAGCCATCAGTTCTCCAAGGCAGCGACTTGCCTGGCGCACAGCGCGCCACGACAATACATACACAGCGTATGAATAAGAGGCTACATTCATACGCGTCGTATGTAAATAATCATGCACTGCGTATGTAAGGAGCTCCGAATGGTTCGTCGCACCCGCGCCGAGATGGAAGAAACCCGCGCCACCCTGCTGGCTGCCGCCCGCCGGCTGTTCAGCGAGCACGGCTATGCGGGCACCTCGATGGACGACCTGACCGCCCAGGCGGGCCTGACCCGCGGTGCGCTGTACCACCACTTCGGGGACAAGAAGGGCCTGCTTGCGGCCGTGGTTGCCCAGCTCGACAACGAGACCGACCTGCGCCTGCAGGCGATCAGTGACACCGCCGACGATGCCTGGGAGGGTTTCGTGCAGCGTTGCCGCGCCTATCTGGAAATGGCCCTGGAACCGGAGATCCAGCGCATCGTGTTGCGCGATGCGCGTGCGGTACTCGGCGGCGCCTCACCGGAATCGCAGCGCCACTGCGTGCACTCGATGCAGCACCTGATCGAACGTCTGGTCGCCCAGGGGATGGTGGCACCGGTAGATGCGCAGGCGCTGGCGTCGCTGGTGTACGGCAGCCTGGCCGAGGCCGCGTTCTGGATCGCCGAGGGCGAAGAGGGGGATGCGCGCCTGCGGCGGGCGACGGCGGCGCTGGAGATGCTCCTGCGTGGATTGAAGGTGGCAGGGTAACGCCCCTCCACGCATCGCGTGGGTCCACCCCCCGAATCCGCTCTGGTAGCAACTGTCTTGTCAGGGGCAGCCGAGGGCCACCTCGGCGTCCCGCTTACGGGCGTTTAGGATCACCAGCATTTTGCGCATGACCGCCACGAGCGCCACCTTGCTCGCTTTGCCCTTGGCCTTCAGGCCAGCGTAAA